>JADLGT010000398.1 GCA_020849195.1 Bacteroidia bacterium | reverse complement strand
ATCAGATTACAGCCATCTAAATCATAATGAAAAACTTTTGCATGCACATACCCCTCTTTAGAATAATCTACCTGTACATTCTTTTTTTCGGTTTCTGTTGAGCTTGCTTTTTTCTGACAGCAGGAAATAAATCCTAAAGTGCTAAGGGCGAACAATAACATAACAAATAAATATTTCACGGATAACATTTGATTTATTGTTTTGAAAGATTAATTAACTCATTTATTGTATTCCAGTTGCGGGTTGTTGCAGTAACTTTAAGTTTGTTTTCGAAAAAATTATTCGTCAATTTGGTTTGTCCGTATCCGTTCGGGCAATACAGGTAAATTATTTTCCCGTCTAATAAATAGTCATCCGGCGGAAATTTTATTTCTTTTATTTTTTCAATATTTTCTTTCAGTGGCTTGTCCGATAAAAAAGTTACATGCAATGGCTTGCTGTTTTCTTTACATTTTTTTACGAAGGGATTATTTTTCAAAATTTCTTTCAGTTCCGACGCTTCTTTTATCAGTACCGGAACATCAAAACCAAATACTTCCTTTATTTTTTTTGAAATTTTAGTTTCGAGTAGAGAAACTTTAGTTTGCGACGAAACAAAAATAACGTTTCCGCTTTGAATATATGTTTGTACATTTTTAAATTTCAAATCGATGTAAAGTTTTTGCAATACATCCATTTTAATCATTTTTTGTCCGCTTACGTTTATTCCTCTTAATATGGAGATGTATGTTGGCACGGGTAAGTGTAAATTTGTTTCGTGTATAAATGTACCAAATGCTTGCTAAAACAAAAAGCCTCTGCTTGTTGGGCGCATAAAGGTCATGTCAATGTTCCTTTAACTAATTTTAAAACAAACTCCACCAATGCCGGTGCTTTTGTAATGGCAAAATAGGGAACCATTGTACCGCCAAATTCGCGAAAATATTTTTCCACATCGGGAAGCATCGAACCTTCAAAGTCGAATGTTTTTAATCCAATAGACTGAGCCTTTAACATACAGTTCCACATGGTGCTAACGCCGGCACCATGGTGTTTGTTTTCGGAATCATAACCTCCAATAATGTAATAGGCGGTTGTTTTATCGTGTATGCAAAATGATGCGGCAATGGGTTTGTTGTTTTCATACGCAGTAAACGAAATGCTGTTTTCGGGTTTGGCAAATTCAAAAAGTATTTTGTTGAGAAGATGTATGTTTACTTTTTTATTCTGACGAGCAAAAGTTTTCATGACTAATTCGGAAACAACTTTTATGTCATCGCTTGCTTTAATTATAAGCCCGTCTTTTTGCGCTTTATTCAAACTTTTTCTTTTTTCGGAAGTTAAATTTTCCAATAAAACATTTTCGGGCTGAAGCAAATCAACACGGTAGGTATATTTGGGTTGAACAGCAAATTTTTTCCAAAGAAATGGCTGAGTGTCTTTAAAGCCAACAGGCAAAGCGGTAACCAAAAACACAGCGGATATGGATTTAAAAAAATCAGACACCAATTCCATCACATTTTTTTCGAATGTATTTTGGTTGGATTTATTTTGTGAAGGATTAACAAAAAATAATCCATTATGTGGCGCAAAAGGAGGATTAACAATATAAGGTAAACCAAACTTAGTTGACCTATAATAAAAAAATGAACCGATTAAGTTTTCGTTATCATTGTAAATACCCATCAAAGTTAATTGATCGGCATACATTTTCAACCAATCAGCAGAGTTGAATACAGAGCCATAAGTGGCCGACAGCTTATCGTACGCAGATGAGTCGTTGTTATGCAAGATTTTTATTTTCATATCGTGTTCAATTCAACAGGAGTCGGGAAATTTGAGGTCCTTTAATTTACAAGATTACACAAAAAATTAAAATGCTTGCTGAATCCTGTCAAAAGTGCAGCAAAAGTTTTTTCAAATAATTTTTTAGAAAAACATGAAATAAATTTTCATATTAATTCATTCCGACTTCATATCGTTAATCTAAATTTGTTGAAGCAATTGTTGTGCTAGCTTATTTCGAAAAACAAAATAAAAAATGACTTATGTCAATGAATAATTAAATTTTCTTTTTAAAATTTATACTGTTCTTTCATTCTTTTTTTAATCTTAAAATTTCAACATCATGAGCAAATTTAACTTCGATATTAAAAAAATTCTTGTTCCGGTTGACTTCTCCGACACTTCGCTTAAAGCGCTTGATCAGGCAATCAATTTGGCGAGCTTAACCAAAGCAGAGCTCACAATGATACACATTGTTGAATCGTTAGTAACAAACATAAGCGATGGTATGTATTACGGAACATCAATAAACACACTTGCCGCGTATGAAGATGAGCTATTCGTCAGAGCAAAGAATCATTTACAGAAATTCAACGATAAGATTGCTAAAAAACATAAAATAAAAACATCGGCCATCACCACTTCGGGTTGGGTAAAAGAACAAATACTGAAAAGTGCCAAAAAAACAAAGGCCGATCTTATCATCATGGGTACGCATGGCGTAAAAGGCTTTCGAAGCCTTATTATGGGAAGTAATACTTTCCGTATTGTGAATGAAGCAGAATGCCCTGTGTTATCGGTTCAGCACCACGCTTCAAAACCCGGGTTTAAAAATATTTTGGTTCCTTTCAGAGATAATCCACACTCAAGAGAAAAAGTTGATTATGCCATTGCTTTTGGAAAAATATTCGGGTCAACAATTCATGTACTTGGCATTGATACGGAAGAAAGTAAATCTCATTATAAAAAAATTGAGCGCGAAGCTGATCAAATAAAAAGTATTGTGAAAGAAAACGGATTAAGCTGCAAGATTAAAATTAAATCGTCGGGCTATGTGGCCGATAATGTATTAAAGTAT
>JADLGT010000397.1 GCA_020849195.1 Bacteroidia bacterium | reverse complement strand
CAAACTCTTTTTGGAATATTTAAATACTTTTGCAGCATGGAATCGATAGATAATTGTCCGGTATGTAATTCTACAGTGGTTAAAAATTTTCTTACTTGTATTGACTATACCGTAAGTAATGAGCGCTTTAACATTGTTCAATGTGATGTTTGTAAATTCAAGTTTACAAACCCTAGGCCGATACCTAACGAATTATTTATGTATTACAAATCTGAAAAATATGTATCGCATTCTGATACAAAAAAAGGACTTGTAAACAAATTGTACCACATAGTCAGGAAATACGCTCTTATTAAAAAACTTCAGTTAGTTGTTCGTCTTTCTCATCATGCTGCCCAAATGCAAAAATCAATATTGGACATTGGCTGTGGTACCGGAGCATTCTTAGCTATTTGTAACAAGGCTCATTTCAGATGTGTTGGAGTCGAACCTGATATTGACGCTAGAAACATCGCTATTAATAAATACAAGTTGGATGTAATGGAAGAACATGATTTAACTAATCTTCCTCCATCGTCTTTCGATATTATAACCTTATGGCATGTGTTAGAACATGTTTCTAATTTAAACGGGCGAATCATCCAATTAAAAAACCTTGTAAAGCCCAATGGACGCATAGTTGTGGCTGTTCCTAATTGTAGTTCATTCGATGCAAAATATTATAAAGAATACTGGGCAGGCTACGATGTTCCAAGGCATTTATACCACTTTACTCCTAAAGATATAATTTCTATTTTCCGTAATCATGGAATGGAAGTTGAAAATATTTACCCTATGCGTTTTGACTCCTATTATGTTTCAATGTTAAGCGAAAAATATAAATCTTCAACACTTGGTTTTTTTAAGTCGCTTTTGGTTGGACTAATATCAAATGTTGCAGCTATTCGTACAGGAAGGGAGTTTTCAAGTCAAATATATGTTATTAAGAAAAGAAATGGAAGTTCCACGTGAAACGCCATTTGCAACTATCTCATTATCATCTATTTGCAAAATTATTTATGAGAATGTTATCAAACTTGTTTAAAAATATGTGTGTGGAATAATTTTTGGTGATGAATAATCCGTTTACTTTGAAACGGAATACGACAAACATACACATATAATCGTTTAATGACATCAAAAGAAAAAATAATTCTCGCTCCCGTAGATTTTAAAGAACAGTCATTGATTGCCCTGAGCCAGAGTTATAAGCTTGCTAAATTTACCGAATCCAAAATTTACCTGATCCACGTCATAGAAAAAAAAGAGGAGATGAAAGAAGCTACTGATAAATTAAATCAGTTAGCAAAATCAACACAAGAAAAAGCCGGCGTAGAGGTAAAGTCAATAATTGCAAAAGGAAATCCATTTGAAGAAATTCTTAAAGCGGTAAAAAAATTTAATCCGCTTCTTGTATTTATAGGATTAAATTCAATGTCGCCGGCAAAGGCAATGCTTGGGCAAAATGCATTTCAAACGGTAAGAGAGTGTCCTGTGCCGGTTATTACAATCAAAGGAAAGATACATAAAGACGGCTGCAAAACAATTTTACTCCCGCTTGATTTAACAAAAGAAACGCGTGAGAAAGTAGGACGAGCAATAGAATTTGCAAAATATTTTAAAGCGAAAATACAGGTACTTGGCGTACTTGATAAAAAAGCAGAGGTATATGAAAACAAAATTTTATCCTATTCTAATCAGGTAAAACAATTTATTAGAGAAAATGGAGTTGCTTGCGGGAATAAAACACTTCGTGGAAAAGATGTTGCAAGAATGATTGTTGATTATGCAAAGGAAATAGATGCAGATTTAATAATGATAATGTCGAAGGCAGAGCTTAGCCTAAAAGAATTTTTTATAGGTACAGTTGCACAACGCATTGTAAACTTGTCGGACATTCCTGTGTTTAGTGTTCGTCCTATGGTACGGCGCGATACAACAACATTTACAAGCCCGTTTTAATCTATTACATTTTTTTGGTATGCAATCCTATTTTTCTTGCTGGCATATTGTTGGCTGTTTCAAACGAGAAGAATAATTCGCAATCTACATATTTTGACGTAAAACTATTTTTGGAACTCCTGTTAACGTGAAGCTCAATTCTTTTGCTCAGTACTACCGTGCTGTCAACATAAAATATATCGGCGTTGTGGGAATATAGTATGTAAACAAAGACCATTGTTAAAAGCAAAAGCCTCTCGTATTATGAGAGGCTTGTACCCGAGATCGGGGTCGAACCGATATGGATTTGCATCCACTGGTGTTTGAGACCAGCGCGTCTACCAATTCCGCCACCCGGGCAAAAAACATTTAAAAATCATGTCGGGATATAACCCCATTGTACACTATTGAATCTCACGTTTCAAACCCTTTTTTGGAGTTATTTCCTTTTTAAATTCATCAAAAATGAACACGAAAGTAGTTTTTTTTAAGGGATACGCAAAATTAAGCACAATTTCCACCAAAAATCCATATATTCGCAACCCTTTATTCAATAGCAATGTAGGATGGAATCGAAAGTGAAAATATTCTCAGGTTCTGCTTCAAAATATGTAGCCGAAAAAATTGCCAAATCATTTGGGCAAACTTTGGGTAGTGTAACCATGCTGAAATTCAGCGATGGAGAATTTCAGGTCTCTTTTGAGGAAACGGTACGTGGGAGCGATGTATATATTGTTCAATCTACTTTTCCGCCTAGCGATAATTTATTTGAACTTCTGTTGATGGTTGATGCCGCCAAACGTGCATCGGCCAATCAAATAGTAGCAGTTATGCCATATTTCGGTTTCGCCCGCCAAGACCGTAAAGATCAACCTCGCGTTGCTATAGGGGCTAAAATGGTGGCTAATCTTTTGTCGGCTGCCGGTGTAACACGCATTATTACTATGGATTTACATGCCGATCAAATACAAGGTTTTTTTGAAGTCCCCGTCGATCATCTTTATGCATCATCCATCTTCATGCCCTATATTCAGAGTTTGAACATGAATAATTTAAGCATGGCTGCTCCCGATATGGGTGGCGCCAAACGCGCCAATGCGTATGCTAAGTTTTTGAAGAGCGATATTGTTATTTGCTACAAGCAGCGCTCAAAGGCAAATGTGGTTGACTCTATGACTGCTATTGGTGAAATAGAAGGTCGTAATATTGTATTGGTTGATGACCTCTGCGACACTGCAGGTACTATTGTAAAAGCCGCCGATATGATGATTGATCGAGGCGCAAAAAGTGTTCGTGCCATTATAACGCATCCTGTATTATCGGGCAAAGCGTATGAAAATATTGAGAAATCAAAACTTACGGAAATGGTTGTTACCGACACTATTCCGCTGAAAAAAGAAAACAGTAAAATAAAAGTATTGTCGGTAGCCGATTTATTTGCTAATGTTTTGCATAGGGTTCACAATTTTGAATCCATCAGCTCGCATTTTATCTGTTAACCAAATATATCGCCGATTCCCCCGGCGGCCACAGATAAAATAAAGGGGGTAAACTAAAAAATAAAAAAATGAAAACACTAAACATTAAAGGCTCTAAAAGAGACAACGTTGGAAAAAAAAATGCAGCCGACCTTCGGAGAAATGGTCAAGTACCCTGCGTATTATATGGAGGTAAAGAACCCGTTCATTTTTCCGCTCACGAAAACGAGTTCCGTCATCTTGTGTACACGCCCGATATCCATGCTGTAAAATTAGATGTTGGCGGAACACAATATGATGCAGTAATGAAAGATATTCAACTCCATCGTGTAACAGACAAAATCATTCATATTGATTTTTTGGAAGTAATTCCCGATAAAAAAATAACAATGGAAATTCCCGTAAGAACAACCGGCGCAGCTCCGGGTGTTCGTGCAGGAGGCAAGTTGTTGAAAAAACTACGGACACTAACAGCTAAAGCAACTTCCGATAAATTTCCTGATGCGGTTACCATTGCCATTGATAAAATGGAAATTGGAGATTCGGTTCGTGTAAAAGACATAAAAGTTGATGGAGTTGAGTTTTTAAATCCTGCTAATTCAACTGTGATTGCTGTGCGTGTAACCCGTAATGTTGAAGAAGAAACTCCGGCAGCAGCAGCACCGGCAGCGGCAGGCGCACCGGCAGCAGCAGGGACTGATGCAGCACCGGCAGCAGCGGGCGCTAAGGGTTCAACTACCCCTCCTGTGGCGGGTGGCGCAAAAGAGGCTCCTAAAAAGTAACCAAAAGCGAATGAGCTTTTGTGTAACAATAGAATAAATTAAGCTAAACTACCGGTAACCACCTCTTCGATAAATGAAGAGGTGGTTTTGTTTTAGGGAAAATGACGCATCTGTCCTAATCTTGTCTTTTTTAGTACAGAGACAATATGAAAATTCAATTACAAAATATCGGATAAAACCTTATAAAAGAAGTACTTTTGCGAAATATGTGGTCGTATATCGCACGTTTTGTTTTACGCAATCGTATTCTGTTGCTAATTGTGCTCGGAAGCATAACGGCTTTTATGGCCTACAATTCGTTTAAAGTAAAAATTGTATATGAGTTTGCCCGCCTGCTTCCCGAAACCGATACGGCAAGTATTAACTACGAAAATTTTAAAAACAAATTCGGTCTTGATGGAAATGTGTTGGCGCTGAGCGTACAAGACGAAAATATGTACCGGCTCGATCACTTTAACGACTGGTATCAGCTAAGCGAAGACGTAAAAAAAATTAACGGAATACAAGAGGTGGTGTCGGTTACACGATTGTACAACCTCACTAAAAACGACAGCCTCGGCAAGTTCGAATTTAAGCCGCTTATTCCTCGCAAACCTTCCTCGCAACGGCAAGTCGATAGCTTAAAAATTATTATTCAAAAACTTCCTTTTTACGAGGGATTTATTTTTAATAAAGAAACACACGCAAGTGTTATGGCTATTACATTTAATAAAAAAGATCTCGACAGCAAAAATCGAATTTATATTACCGATTCTATTAAACAAAAGGCTGATGCGTTCGGAAAAAAACAGAATCTTCAAGTACACTATTCCGGATTGCCCTATATCCGCACCTCGCTGCAGCGCTTAATTACCAATGAAATGGTTATGTTTATGCTGCTTGCGCTTGTCGTTACGGTACTTATTTTATTTCTTTTTTTCCGCTCGGCATTTCCTGTTATTTTTTCGCTATTGGTTGTGTGTATTGGCGTGGTGTGGTCGTTCGGAACGCTTGCATTATTCGGCTACAAAATTACCGTACTTACGGGATTAATCCCCCCGCTAATAATTGTAATAGGTGTACCCAATTGCATAATGCTGCTCAATAAATATCATGTAGAATACAACAAACACAACAACCAAGCCTTAGCTCTCACCCGAATGATTGAGAAAATTGCTATATCTCTGTTCTTTGCCAATCTCACTACAGCAATAGGTTTTGCGGTGTTTTGTTCAACCCGAACACAAATATTATTTGAATTTGGATTAGTGGCATCGATAAATGTTATGGCAACCTATGCGGTTTCGCTAGTTCTCATCCCAATATTATTTAGTTTTTTGGCTCCGCCCCGCGAAAAACATACGCGCCAT
>JADLGT010000396.1 GCA_020849195.1 Bacteroidia bacterium | reverse complement strand
CGGAAGTAACAATGAGCTTAACAGAATACGTTGTTGATGCAACCGGAAAAAGGTGCGAAGGAGAATTGACACCCGACAAAGGCGAACCATCTCCAAAATCCCAAACCGAACTTTGTATTAATCCACCTCCGGGAACTGTTGTTGAATTAGTAAAGTGAATTGAGTCGCCGGTGCACGCCGAAGTATTTGTAAAACTAACCGCCGGCGAAGGCCATACAGTTATTGTGAACGAAGTGTCATCTTTACAGCCCCCATTATCTGTTGTGGTAAGTTTAACAGTAAAATTACCCGAAGCTGTGTACTTAACAGTAGGATTTTTTACTACATCAAACAGGCTGTTCCCAAAATCCCAAAACCAACTTGCAATGCTTTTACCGGATGGCGCAACCGAATTATCTGTAAAACTTACCGACGAGCCTACACAATAATTTGTCAATGTACTAAATTGAGATTTAGGCAAAGCTTTTACCGTTACTTGTAATGAGTCTTTAAGCACGCAGGTTGCAGAAATAGGGTTTACCGCTGTAAGCACATATTTAGTAGTTACATCGGCATTTCCATTATTTGGAAGTTTTATTTCGGGGTTAGAAATAGTGGGATTACTTAAACCCAAAGTAGGCGACCATGTATAATTTAAACCCGGCAACGGAGAATTTCCTATTTGAAGTGAGTCGCCTGAACAAAATGAAACATCAGGCCCGGCATCAATTGGAGGTGGATCGCTGATGTATAACGTAATTGTATCTCGTCTGGGACAATAGCCATATTGATATATAATTTTAACGCTCTTTGTGCCTAAGCGACCAGGATTAGAAATGGGGACTATAGTTGTGGCCATGCATTTTTGATTGGCCGGTATTACAACACTTCCGGGCAATGTTTGATAGTCAACACCATTCACTGCAGTTCCTCCAAGTGTGTAATTAACCGTGTAGGGTATAGTAGTATCGCCCGTACGGCAAAAAGTAAAACTACCGTTCGAACAGGTTTTAACAGCATTTAAATTTGAAGCTAAATCATTGTATGAAACAGGGGCACACTCAATTGTATTTGCTTTGATAAATACACCCGAATCAAAAATACCATCAAGCACATCGGCTATCACAATTTTAAGGTGATAGGTTTCGCAGGGCTGAACGACAGCCTTTGCCGTCATTGGTTTGGTAAAGCCATCGTATTGAATTGTTGCACCGCCGGCATTATTAATAAAATAACTCGAATTCATTCCTGCATTCACATTATTGATGGATACAGGAAGTGTTGTATTGGGTACCAAGGCTATGTTTTGGGTACCTGTAATGCCCGGCCCCGATATAAAAAATGCAAACACATCATTAAACTGTTTGTTTACGTATTCGGGGTATTCCTCCGATCCGAAAACATAATTTATTTTCAACGTGTCGCAAGCCGGTATTAAATCAAACTCAAGCGCACATCCATCATATGTTGTAGCACCCGACAATTTATCTAAATCAAAATCTCCGGATGTACCATTGTTAACTCCTGCACTAACATTGTTATTCGGACCATTGGCTATATTTATCGAACCACTTGTTAAAATAATACCGTCCGTAATACCAATATTGGACGATACATTAACAAAAGTTCCGATGGCACCATTCGGACAATTAAGCTTGGCATTTAAAACACTGTAACCGTTTCCAACAATGTTTTGTATAAGTTGCTGGGCATTATTACTGGGTGTAAGTGTAAGTTGGGCGAAAATAGTTTGAGAAGGCAGTATAACGGAAAACAAAAAAATCAATTTAACACCTAAAAGAAAAATACAAGGTATATGCTTGCATAACTTCTCATAAGTATGGAAAAACAAAACTACTTTTTTTTCGCTTAAGTGTTTTTGCATCGTATTTTCAAAATAGTCAAAACTATTTCTTATTTTTTAGAGCATAATATACCCCCTCCTAAGTTAACTTAAAAAAAGCAAAAAAAATAATTTTCCCTAAGCCTTTTATTAACAAGGAGTTGTGTATATAATTTTGGTATAAACTTGTTAATGCGAGTACAAAAATGCTATTCAAAGTGCGGAGGTTGTTTTGGCTAGGGTAAAAAAATTACCCAAAAGCGCTAAGCGGAATGTTGTAACTGAATTTGCAAAATCTCGATTAAATGCTAAAAATAGCTGCAGCAAGTAATGTAATTCCGCAAACAAACGAAAGTAAAATTAAGGAGACGCCCAGTTTAAAAAGTAATTTGTTTTCCAAAAATTTTCCTTGAATAAACAGACCTGTTATAACAGAAATAACTAACCAAAAAATTCCTGAAAAAATAACCATAAGCACTGCCGAAAATACTTCCTATAACAGTGGTATTCAATGAGGAAAATCATAAAATGAGATGATGCAATTGAAACTCCAAAGACCGATTAAACCTCAGATTCATTGGATTAGGGCGCATTCGTTCTAATCCAAATTCCGAGTAGAAATTATTTTAGTACTTGACCAATGTATCGTCGGCCTCGTCGGCATAGGCATTTATTCCGCCTTTGAGGTTGTAAAGATTTGTATAACCTTTTTGTTGCTCAAGCGCTTGTATAACAGATGAAGAACGAGCGCCGCTACGGCAGTAGAAAACAACCTGTTTATTTTTACTGATTTTATCAAGGCT
>JADLGT010000395.1 GCA_020849195.1 Bacteroidia bacterium | reverse complement strand
GATACTTGTATTCCCGAAGAAGAAGCATTCAGAAGATTGCAAAAGCACATTCACAAACTTTGGGCTGATGCCGATAAAAAAGGAGAACGGTATTTACCTCATGAGTTTATGTATAAAATGTTATTGTCGGGTGTGTTAAAAGAATATTACGAAATTGATCCGAAAGATTCGTGGATGCTTGCGGCCGCCGAAAAAAATTTGCCAATCATTTGTCCAGGATGGGAAGATTCGACTATGGGAAATATTTTTGCATCGTACTGCGTAAAAGGTGAGATTAAACCAACAACCATGAAAAGCGGAATTGAATACATGATATGGCTTTGCGATTGGTACAAAAAAAATTCGGGAGGAAAAGGCGTTGGATTTTTTCAGATTGGCGGAGGCATTGCCGGAGATTTCCCAATTTGTGTTGTACCCATGATGTATCAAGACCTCGAATGGCATGATGTTCCGTTTTGGTCGTATTTTTGTCAGATATCCGATTCTACAACCAGCTATGGTTCATATTCAGGAGCTGTACCCAACGAAAAAATAACATGGGGCAAATTAGATATAAACACTCCTAAATTTATTGTTGAGTCTGATGCCACAATTGTTGCTCCTCTTATTTTCGCATGGCTATTAAAATGGTAATTACTTCAATCCGTATTGTACAAAAAAATCCTCGTAGCCTACTGCGAGGATTTTTATTTTGAAAGCGTACAAATAACGAAAAGGGAATTATGTTTTTAATTTTTTGTAATTTATTTTACTTTCTGAAAATAGTTTGCTAGAAAACAACTCCTGAAACTATTGAGAACAGTGATGTTAAACGATAAGTAGATTTTTTCGAAAAAATATTTTTGTTGAATTAATTTTTACTCTCAAAGCAGCACAACATTGTTAACATTGCTGTGTTAAAAAAATAGGTTGAAAAAATTTTTTTGTATTTTTTTTTTTTGTTACTTCGTACAACTAATTAACCTAAAACCTAAAAACCATGGCTAAAAAGAAAAAAGCAGCTACTAAGAAAAAAGCTACTAAGAAAAAAGCTACTTCGAAAAAGAAGAAGTAACAAATAAAAAAAACCCACGTAAAGCGTGGGTTTTTTTTATTCTTATTTTTTCTCTTCCCTCAGTTTCTTCACGCCAATTCCCGGCAAGTCATTTAAAGTTATTTTACCGTTTACGAATTTTACGCCCTCGAACAAGTCATTTTTTATAAGTAAAGGGCCATCAAGGTCAGCCCAATCAGCCAAAGGACTTAATTGTGCAGCAGCCGAAATAGCACACGAAGTTTCAGACATACATCCTAACAACACTTTTAATTTATTTTTTCTGGCCGCTATAATTATTTTATAGGCTTCGGTTAATCCGGTACATTTCATCAGTTTAATATTTATACCGTGAAAACAATTTTTTACTGTTTCCAAATCGTGCAAGCGCTGCATCGACTCATCTGCAATAATTGGAAGCGGACTTCTTTCGGCTAGCCAGGCAGAACCGGAAAAATCATTTTTAAGCAGTGGTTGTTCTACAAATAAAATATTATTGTCACGAAGCCAATAAATCATTTCGAGCGCCTGCTCTTTTGTTTTCCACCCCTGATTTACATCAACCGATAAAGGCTTATCGGTACACGAACGTATTGTTCGTATTATTTTTTTATCATCTTCGCTTCCCAATTTTATTTTTAAAATAGGGAATGCTACAACCTCTTCAATTTTTTTAATAATTATTTCGGGCTTGTCTATTGCAATAGTTACGGAAGTAAACGGTGTATTTTCTTTCTGCAAATTCCAATATGAGTAACATGGTTTATTTTCTAATTTGCCTTTTAAATCATGTAAGGCAATATCAATGCTTGCTTTGGCGGCTGTATTTTTTATACGCACAGCATCGATGCGCGCCATAATTATTTCAATATCAAGTGGGGTTTTGTATTCTCCAATTATTTTTGAGGCTTGTTCCAAAAAATCCGATGCAGTTTGCTGATCTTCTCCCAAATATGGAGGCATCGACGCTTCGCCGTAACCGATTAAACCATCACATTCAATTTCAGTTATTACAATTGGCGTTTCGATACGAGTATTAATCGCTATCCTAAACGGGTATTTAAATTCGAGCGTATAAGGCGTATAGCGAAGTGTCATAGTTTAAAACATAACCTAAATTTTACAATAGTATATGTGTCGCATCTCTATAACCTGATAAAATCTGTGATTAATGCCATGCAAAGATACAGGTTTGATTGTTAGTTGACGATTTCAAAAATGTTGAGTTAAACACGAATATCCGAACACAAATAATCTCTGTTATACTTGTGTGTTTTTTAAAATTCGTGTAGGTTTGCAACGATAACTAAAAAAATACGTCATGTTGAAAAAACTACTTCTATTAATTGCTGCTCCGATCTTGTTAATGATTTGCAGCTGCGGAAATAATAAAAAAACAGAAATCGAAACTCCGGGGATGTCTGTAATCGATTTTAGCAGTTTGGGAATTCCAATTACGATGAATGTACCCGATACTACAAAAACAAAACTCGAAACCGTGGCACAGGGCTCAGGGACAATTGAAATAAAATCAGGGAAAGATTTTCAAATAAATATAACACCGGGCGAAGGCGACTTTCAACTTAAAAAAAGTGATGTGTCGTCGGATGAGGTAAAAAAACTAAAACGTTTTGTAATTGACGAACCATCACTTTTAGTTTGGGAAGCTCAAATAAGCGGAATGGAATCTGAATTTCATTTTTATACTGCGATAAAGGTGGGGAAAGACAGTTACGTTATCGAAGACATAAAAGACACCGATACGTTTGGCGAAGCATCAATCCAAAAAATGGTGGATGCCGCAAAAAGCATAAAAGGCAAAGAAGCTGCAGCACAATAAGTAGTTATTTATTATAAATAGAAAAAGACCGTATGGTTTGCCATACGGTCTTTTTTTTGCACCTGTTTTATTGTGCAGTTACTTTATTCTTTTGGCGCTTTCTCTCATTTTCATCGAGGTATATTTTACGAAGTCGAATAGCCTTAGGCGTTATTTCAACATATTCGTCGTACTGAATATATTCCATTGCTTCTTCCAAAGAGAAATTAATTTTAGGAGCAATACGCATTTTTGCATCGCTACCGGAGGCGCGCATATT
>JADLGT010000394.1 GCA_020849195.1 Bacteroidia bacterium | reverse complement strand
TACCAAGATAACGTGTACGCGGCCCCATATCGCGATGGGTAAGTTTAAACCATGCGCGGGCAAATGCATCGGCAAACTGATCGGGATTATCGAGAAAGCGTCTTGAAATTTTTTCATACACAGGGTCGAACCTCAGCGAAAGGTCGGTTGTGAGCATAATGGGAGTATGTCGTTTCGAAGCGTCATGCGCATCAGGTACAGTGTCTTTCCCCATGTCGTGTTTAGGTTTCCATTGTTGGGCACCGGCAGGACTTTTAGTAAGTTCCCACTCGTATCCAAAAAGATTCCAGAAAAAATTATTACTCCACTTTGTGGGAGTTGTTGTCCAGGCTCCTTCCAGTCCGCTGGTAATTGTATCTCCGGCATTGCCTTTTCCAAAAGTATTTTTCCAACCAAGATTTTGTTCTTCTATACCTGCGGCGGCAGGCTCCGCTCCCACGTATTTGGCCGGATTGGCGGCGCCATGCGTTTTTCCAAAAGTATGACCTCCTGCAATCAGTGCAACGGTTTCTTCGTCGTTCATGGCCATGCGGCCAAATGTTTCACGAATGTCGTGAGCTGCGGCAATAGGGTCGGGGTTTCCATTCGGTCCTTCGGGATTCACATAAATCAATCCCATCTGTACTGCAGCTAGAGGATTTTCGAGTTCGGTACGACTGCCCGAATAACGGTTGTCTCCCAACCATTTTGTTTCCGATCCCCAATAGATGTCTTCTTCCGGTTCCCAAATATCTTCGCGTCCGCCGGCAAATCCAAATGTTTTAAAGCCCATTGATTCCAAAGCACAGTTGCCGGAAAGAATTAATAAATCGGCCCACGATATTTTTTTTCCGTACTTCTTTTTTATTGGCCAAAGCAGCAAGCGGGCTTTGTCGAGATTTGCATTGTCGGGCCAACTGTTAAGCGGAGCAAAACGTTGTGAACCCGATCCTGCGCCTCCGCGTCCGTCGGAAATACGATAGGTTCCGGCACTATGCCATGCCATCCGTATAAAAAAAGGACCATAGTGTCCGTAATCGGCAGGCCACCATTCTTGCGAGGTGGTCATTAGTTTAAAAATATCTTTTTTTATCGCAGCGAGATCAAGTTTTTTAAATTCATTTGCGTAGTTAAAATTTTCGCCCATTGGGTTTGATTGATCAGCGTGTTGGCGAAGAGTGCTCAACTTCAGTTGATTGGGCCACCAATCGCGATTTTTTGTTCCTCCTCCTGCAACCTGTTTTAATTCGCCACCGTGAAACGGACATTTTCCTTTTTCATTCGCTGTGGTGTTTGCTTGATGTACATTCATGGTGTTGTCCATAATTTTATTTTTATTTGTTTAACTAGTATTTACCGATAGTTACGTTTAATTTTTTACGATTGAGGTTAATCGGTGATTAACCGAGATTTTTTATTCAACAATTTCAAATCTAACAAAAAAAGAGGCAGATTCTTTTCTAAGGATTAATTTTTTAATCCAAATTTTTTGGAACTTGAGTTTCGAAATCTCACTCTTGTATATTTCCTTTCTTTTCCAACGTATCAATTCTATCAGCCAAATTAGGCAGGTTGCGAAAATAAACAAACGACTTACGGTATTTGCCGGCTTCAAATGCGGGCGAGCCCATCCATGTTTGTCCGGGAGTGGTAATACTTTTTGAAATACCGGCACCGGCTGCAAGCATTGTGTTATCTGCAATTTGCAAATGCCCCACAATCCCAACATGTCCGCTGAACATACAATTTTTTCCGACTTTTGTCGATCCTGCAATAACGTTAGCGGCAGCTATATAAGTGTTTTCGCCTATTTCAACATTGTGGGCAATGTGAATAAGGTTGTCGAATTTAACCCCTTTACGCAAAATGGTTGAACCTAATGTAGCACGGTCAATGGCACAATTAGCTCCTATTTCTACATCGTCTTCAATAATTACGTTTCCAATTTGGGGAACTGTTTTGTGATCGTTTTGAGGAGCAAAACGGAATCCGTCGCTGCCAATTACAGCGCCTGAGTGAATAATACATCTATTTCCTATTACACAATCCGAATAAATTTTTACGCCTGCAAACAAAGTCGTATCGTCTCCAATTACCACATTGTCGCCAACATATACCTGCGGATATATTTTTACGTTATTCCCAATGCGTACATTGTCGCCGATTACCGCAAACTCGCCTGCATAAATGTTTGCGCCTACCTGTGCTTTTTCCGAAATGAATGCCATTTTTGAAATGCCGGTTTTGTTCAGTTTAATTTGATTATACATTTCGAGGAGTTTGGCAAAAGCGTTTTCGGGACTGGGTACACGAATAAGCGTAGCTGTAACGGGAGCCGTTAATTTAAAATTACTGCTAATAATTATTAATGATGCTTTGCTTGTGTAGAGGTATTGTGTATAGAGTGGGTTTGCAAGAAACGAAATAGAGCCCGGTTCGCCTTCTTCAATTTTTGCAAGTTTGGATATTTCAACATCTGGCTTTCCTTCAATTTGCCCGCCGAGGAGATCTGCAATTTGTTTAGCTGTAAATTTCATGTGTTTGTGTTTTTAATTTCTGTGCTATGAGATAAAGCTATAAAAAAGCTGCAAGATTCTCGCATCAACACTCAGACTATTGTAACGATTTTTTCAGTTTTTTTTCCCATCCTTCCAATGGGGTTTGCAAAGTTACCAAGCCCTTGCTGTTGCATAAGCATTTCCATTTCGTTTTTAAACTTCGGTTTCACGGTTACGAGTAATCCGCCATTGGTTTGCGGGTCGCAAAGGGTAAATAACGATTCGGCAGTTATTCCTTCTGTTTTTTGTTCGTAAGCTTTCCAGTTACGAAATGTATTATCGGGCACACACATCTGCGATGTATAATGCACAAGATTGTCTATCAATGGCACTTTATTGTATT
>JADLGT010000393.1 GCA_020849195.1 Bacteroidia bacterium | reverse complement strand
GCGGGTGGGTACAGGAGGCTTTTTAACTTTCAAATAAAAATTAGCTAACAGCCGCTGGTGGGTAGATTTAATAACAAAAGCATCGGCAATGGTATAAGTAAAATTTGTCGGATTGGTGGCATCTCGGATAAACTCCTGACTAAAAGTTGTGTATTGCCCGCCTACAGTAAGCACACAATGTTTACGACCTTTTGCGACTTTTTCTATTGCTCGATTTATATCCTGCTGATCTTCTATTTCCAAACAATAGTCTTCTTTCAAATAAATATAAATAATATCATCATGGCGCAGAAAAACCTTTCCACATTCAATGTTGATTTCGGTAATTTTTGTTTTAATGTTATTGGAGTTCAATAATTATTGGTTAAATGGTTTAATGCGATACAACAGGCGTTGACTGTTTCAGTTTCAATCCTGTATCTTTAATTTTGCCAAACCCTCCGGTTACATTAATAATATTTTTAAATCCTTTTGCTTTCAGCAATGAAGCCGCTATCATCGACCGGTAGCCGCCTGCACAGAATATACTATATGATTTGTTTTTATCCAACATATCTATTCTCTTATTTAATTCCGAAAGCTGAATATGCAAAGATTCACGTAGATGCGACGCATCGTACTCCGAAGGCTTACGTACATCAAGGGCTATAACTTGTTTAGTGTTGACCTGTTTTGCAAATAATTCGCATGATATTGAAATTACAGAATCGAGGTCGCTCTCACTTTTTTTCCATGTTTCAATTCCTCCTCCCAAACAACCTTTAACATTTTCGTATCCCACACGAGCCAAGCGCAGAACCGATTCGTGTTCTTTTCCGGATGCAGCTACAATTACTATCGGTTGGTTAATAGTAAGTAAAGTTGCTACCCATATTGCATATTGTCCGTCGAGGCCAACATTTAATGAGCCAGATATAAATCCTTTTTCAAAGTCGTCAGCACTACGTGTATCTAATATCAATGCGCCCGCGGCAACTTCGGCTTTAAATTCCTGAACAGTTAAATTGCGGGTGTTACGGGTAATGATAGTGTCAATAGTAGTGTATCCGTTTTTATTTATTGCCGCATCTTCAAAAAAATATTGTGGCGGATCCGCAAGCCCTGTACATACTAATTCAATAAATTTTTCCTTACTCATATTCTGCATGGCGTAATTCATTTTCTTTTGTAAGCCAATAGTGCTCCATGTTTCCTTACCAATATTTTTTCCGCATGCCGAACCGGGTCCGTGGGCCGGATATACCAGTACATCATCGTCGAGTTTTTTTAATTTATTGTTGAGCGATTCATACATCATGCCGGCCAACTCTTCCTTTGTCATTTTCCCGTCAAGTAAATCAGGGCGGCCAACATCGCCAACAAACAATGTGTCGCCGGTAAACACGCAATAATTTTTCCCATTTTCATCCGCCAACAAATAGCACGACGATTCGGGAGTATGACCCGGTGTGTGTAGAACGGTAATTTTCAATTTGCCAATTTTAAACACTTCTCCATCTTTTGCATTATATGCTTTGTATTTAGTGTCGGCCAAAGGACCGAAAATAATTTGGGCATCGGTTTTGGCAGCAAGATCTATATGGCCTGAAACAAAATCAGCGTGAAAATGAGTTTCGAAAATATATTTCAATTTAGCATTACGCGACGTAAGTTTTTGAATATACGGTTCCGTTTCTCTTATAGGATCAATGATGGCTGCCTCACCGTCGGACTCGATATAATACGCTGCCTCGGCAAGACAGCTTGTGTATAATTGTTCTACTATCATAGGAATGCGTTTATGCCTGTAACATCCATTCCTGTTATCAGCAAGTGAATGTCGTGTGTGCCCTCATAGGTAATTACCGATTCGAGGTTCATCATGTGGCGCATAATAGGATATTCGCCTGTAATACCCATTGCTCCATGTATCTGTCGCGCTTCGCGTGCAATTTGTAAAGCCATGTTCACGTTGTTGCGTTTAGCCATTGAGATTTGCGCCGGCGTTGCACGATTTTCGTTTTTCAAAACACCAAGTCTCCAACAGAGCAGTTGAGCTTTGGTAATTTCGGTAATCATTTCGGCTAATTTTTTTTGGGTAAGCTGAAACCCTGCAATAGGTTTGCCGAACTGAATGCGTTCTTTTGAGTACCTCAAAGCCGAATCGTAACAATCCATAGCCGCACCAATTGCTCCCCATGAAATTCCGTAACGAGCGGAGTTGAGGCAACTCAACGGTCCCTTCAAACCTTTTACGCCGGGTAGTATATTTTCTTTTGGAACTTTTACATTATCGAAAACAAGTTCGCCGGTGGCGCTTGCTCGCAGTGACCATTTGCCGTGTGTTTCTGGAGTAGTAAATCCTTTCATGCCGCGCTCAACAATTAATCCTTGTATTTCGCCTTGCTCATTTTTTCCCCATACAACGGCAATATCGGCAAAAGGTGCATTTGAAATCCACATTTTAGCGCCATTCAACAAATAATGGTTGCCTTCATCTTTAAAATTAGTGAGCATACTCCCGGGGTCTGAACCGTGATTGGGTTCGGTTAGACCAAAACAACCCATCCACTCACCGGTGGCGAGTTTAGGCAAATATTTTTTCTTTTGTTGTTCGTTTCCAAAACTGTAAATAGGATACATTACCAATGAACTTTGCACAGATGCTGTTGAACGCAAACCCGAATCGCCTCGCTCCAATTCCTGCATGATTAATCCATAAGAGATTTGGTCAAGCCCTGCACCTCCATACTCTTGCGGAATATAGGGACCGAATGCGCCAATATCGGCTAAGCCTTTAATCCATTGCTTGGGGAACTCTGCTTTTTGGCAAGCTTCTTCAACAACAGGCGACACTTCCTTTTTTACCCATGTTCGGGTTGTATCGCGTACTATTTTATGCTCGTCGGTGAGCAAATCGTCTAATAAATAATAATCGGGCGACTGAAAATTATCTGCTTTGGCCATAAATTTTTATCGAAGCTGTTGTGTGGATATGGTGGCTAAGGTATAAAAAAATGTTTGCTCTTTTGTAATCGTGTGAGGTATCTCCTTGCACTGAGATTATACAATTTCTATTACATAATCTCGGTGCTAACTGTCAATTCCCGTATTCGGAAATAAACTTAATTCGCATCAGTTTTATTTCTTCTTCAGAGAAATCATCATCTCGAAATTCTTCCATAGCATCTTCTATAGAATCGGTCGGAGCTTCTTTAAAATAATCTATAATGTCTTCCTGACGATCTTCATCAATCTGTTCGTCAACATAATATCCAATATTTAATTTGGTTCCCGACGATACGATACTGTACATTTCATTTATTAGCTGAGCCATTTTTAATCCTTTGGCCTTGGCAATATCTTCCAGTGGCAGCTTACGGTCAATATTCTGAATAACATACACTTTCAAGCCTGATTTATTAACTACTGATTTCACGATCATATCTTGCGGTCTTTCGATTTCGTTTTCAGCAACATATTTTGCTATTACATCAACAAAGGGCTTCCCAAATTTTTGTGCTTTATTAGCTCCAACTCCGGTAATGTGGCTCAACTCCTCAATGGTTATAGGGTATTGAATAGCCATTTCTTCGAGTGAAACTTCTTGGAAAATAACATAGGGCGGTAAGTTTTTTTGCTTCGCTGTTTTTTTACATAAATCTTTGAGCGTAGAAAATAATTCGGGATCGGCACCGCTGCCGCCTTTTTGCGAACCGGCAAGGCTTAGCTCATCATCGCCACTATCATCGTTTTCGTAATCATGATCGCGGGTAATCATTACAGAGTAGGGTTTCTTTATAAATGCTTTACCTTCTTTGCTTACTTTAAGCAATCCATAATTATCAATGTCTTTTACCAACAGCCCCAGTAGAACAGCCTGACGAATAACAGCGCTCCAGTATTTTTCGTCCTTATCGTCTTCGGTACCTTTGCCGAATATTTCGAGTGTGTTATGTTTATATGTTTTAATAGCCGAACTCATATTTCCCATGAGGATATTGAGTATGTGAACGTCTTTAAATTTTTCCTTCACTTCCAGTACCGTTTCAATTATCAGCACCACGTCATCCATTCCCTCCGTTTTGGTTTTTGGGTGCAAACAATTATCGCAGTTTTTGCAATTGTCGGGCTTATAGTTTTCGCCAAAATAATGCAGCAAAGATTTTCGCCGGCAGGCCGATGACTCGGCGTACGACACCGTTTCCATTAGCAATTGACGACCTATTTCCTGCTCGGCTACAGGTTTGCCCTTCATAAATTTTTCTAACTTAACTATGTCATCGTAGCTATAAAAAACAATGCACTTGCCTTCGCCTCCATCGCGCCCTGCGCGACCGGTTTCTTGGTAATAGCCTTCTAAACTTTTGGGAATATCGTGGTGAATGACAAAACGAACATCGGGTTTATCAATACCCATACCAAAGGCTATAGTAGCTACAATTACATCAATATCTTCCATCAGAAACTGATCTTGAGTACGCGCACGCGTTGACGCATCAAGACCTGCATGGTAAGGCAATGCTTTTATGCCATTTACTTTTAACACCTCGGCCAGCTCTTCTACTTTTTTTCGACTTAGGCAATAAATAATACCCGATTTTCCGGGTTGGCTTTTTACATACTTAATAATTTCTTTTACCACATTATTTTTTGAACGAACCTCGTAATACAGATTAGCGCGATTGAACGAAGACTTGAACACCTTTGCGTTTTGCATTCCCAGATTTTTCTGAATATCCTGCTGAACTTTTGGTGTTGCTGTTGCGGTAAGCGCTATAATAGGAACTTTTCCGATACGCTCTATCATAGGACGAAGTTTGCGGTATTCGGGGCGAAAATCATGTCCCCATTCTGAAATGCAATGCGCTTCGTCTATGGCAAAAAAAGAAATTTTAATATCAGTTAAAAAATGAATGTTGTCTTCTTTGTTCAGCGATTCGGGGGCAACATAAACTATCTTGGTTTTCCCCGAAACAATATCGTCTTTCACTTTGGTAATTTCTGCTTTATTGAGCGACGAATTCATAAAATGTGCGATACCATCTTCGGCACCGTAATTGCGAATCGCGTCAACCTGATTTTTCATTAATGCAATTAATGGCGATACGATGATTGCGGTTCCTTCGCTTATTAAGGCAGGCAGTTGGTAGCACAACGACTTACCGCCGCCGGTGGGCATAATCACAAATGTGTCGTTGCCCAACAAAACATTGGAGATAATCTGCTCTTGTTCGCCCTTAAATTTTTCGAAACCAAAAAATTTTTTTAAAGATGTTTGTAAACTCAGCGTTGCTTCCATGATTTTAAAACGGTGGAATTAACAATAATTGACCAATACCTGCCAATGTGATATACATTCGTATATTATACATAAATATAAAAAAATCTCCGAACTCTACACCTGATAAAAAGCAGTTTTTTAATCCGTGTTGTGTATTGGCAAGGTAACACACTAACGCAAAGCGCGATGACCTGTAAGCGAGGAAGCGGGAATAGTCCCGATGAACCGTAAATTTTATTGGTCTTTAAGGAGATTGCGCAATTTGTTTTTGCAGCACCTCGATTTAAAATAAATTATACAAAAAGTAGTGGCTATTGTTTTTTATTTATCATTAGTCTAAAATATTTATCATTGTTAAAGCATAATCGAGGTAGTATAGTGTGGATTTGTCGTACACTTACCGGAAGGAGCACAGCGATGTTCAAAATAGAAATTAGTACATTCACAAACATTTTCTGAAACTTTTAAAAAATGGATGAGTTTAAAATTACTTGTCAACCCGACATTGGAGCTTCTGTCCTTACCAACAACCTGCTCAAAGACTCTATTAAACCTGTCCATTTTAAAAAAGATTTTCAAGGATTATGGCTTTGTGATAGGTTGATCATACTTGACAATAATTAATTTGGGATGAAAACGTTATTTATTTTTCTGCTCCATCTTTTTTTCTCTTCTGTTTTTTCTCAAAAAATTTCGACTGTTCAACCTGCAAGTCACACTTTCAGTGGATATGTTAAGGATGCGAAAAACGGAGAAATAATTATTGGCGCTACCATATTTGTAAAGGAATTAAAAACAGGTGCTGCGTCAAATGTGTATGGCTTTTATTCCATTTCAATTCCTGAAGGGAATTATACAGTAGTTTATAATTCATTAGGTTATCTGCCTGTTTCAAAACAAATACGGCTCTATAATGATACATCCTCAAATGTAGAACTTGTGGAAGAGGTTAAACAGTTGCAAGAAGTAACCGTAAGCGCAGAAAATGAAGATGCAAATGTGAAAAACGTTGAGATGAGCATTAATAAGCTCGACATTAAATCGATAAAAAAAATTCCTGCTTTGCTTGGCGAGGTTGATGTAATACGCAGCATACAATTGCTGCCCGGCGTTACTACTGTTGGCGAAGGTGCCAGCGGGTTTAATGTACGCGGTGGCACCATCGATCAAAATCTTGTGCTGCTTGATGAAGCTCCTGTATTTAATTCGTCTCACTTGTTCGGTTTCTTTTCAGTATTTAACCCCGATGCGGTGAAAGATGTAAAACTTATTAAAGGAGGTATTCCGGCTCAATACGGCGGGCGCTTATCTTCTATACTTGATGTGAGGATGAAAGATGGAAACAATAAGAAATTTGAAGTAAACGGCGGTGTAGGTATAATCTTTAGCCGGCTTTCGGTGGAAGGCCCAATGGCAAAAGGCAAAGGATCGTTTATTGTGGCGGGAAGAAGGTCGTATGTAGATGTGCTGGCAAAACCTTTTCTGAATAGCGATTTAAAAGGGTCTAAGTTTTATTTTTATGATTTGACGGCAAAAGCTAATTATACATTCAGTGATAAAAATCGTTTGTTTCTATCGGGCTACCTTGGCCGTGATGTGTTTGGGGCAGCAAATGTATTTGGTTTCAACTGGGGCAATGCCACCGGAACACTGCGTTGGAATCATGTGTTTGGAGAAAAAGTGTTTCTAAACACATCGCTCATATACAGTAACTACGACTACTCGGTAGAGTTTGGCTCAAACGGCGGAAGAGACCACTTCTTATGGAAATCGAAAATTATAAATTATAGTGTTAAGCCCGAGTTTACTTATTTTCTCAATACCAAAAACACAATTCGGTTTGGTGCGCAGTCAACCTATTACAATTTTGTTCCGGGTACGGCACGGGCAACCAGCCTGGGCGCTTCAACCGATTTTAGTTTGAAAGATAAATTTGCACTTGAATCGGCTGTGTATATTTCCAACGAACAAAAAATAGGCGACTTGATTATTCTTGAGTATGGCCTCCGCATTTCTTCTTATCAATATCTTGGCGGAGACAGCGTTTACACATTCAACTACGCCGAGCCCAATACACGTAAATTGGTAAACACACGCACATTTGCTCCACAAAATACCGACGTACAAAACTACAACAACTTTGAACCGAGATTTGCAGCCAAAATAGATATCACCGAATCAAGCTCAATTAAATTAAGCTATAATCGCACAACTCAGTACTTGCATCTTATTTCCAATACCGCAGCCTCTATTCCGCTTGATGTATGGACACCTTCTACAAATAATATAAAGCCTCAAATTTCCGATCAGGAAGCAATAGGGTATTTTAAAAATTTCGGAAAGAATAATATGTACGAAACTTCGGTTGAAACGTATTACAAATACATGCAAAACCAAATCGATTATATTGATGGTGCTCAGCTACGCCTCAACCAATACCTTGAAGCCGACTTAATGACCGGTATTGGCCGTGCCTATGGAGCGGAGTTGTATGTACGTAAAACCAAAGGAAAATTTACAGGTTGGATAAGCTATACCCTTGCTCGCACCGAAAGAAAAGTAGATGGCATTAATCAAAATAATTGGTATCCCAACCGTTTTGATAAGTTGCACAACTTGAATGTCGTGTCAAATTATACCCTTAATGCACGAATTGAGTTTTCGGCTAATTTTGTTTTTATGACAGGAACTCCAACTACATTTCCAACAAATCGAATCGACCTTGTTGTTGCAGCCGATCCCAATAATTCTGCTACCATTATTGTTCCACATAATTCACAAGGTTCTCGAAATAATTACCGCATCCCTCCGTACCATCGCCTTGATTTATCGGTTACGCTTTACCAAAAGAAAAAAGAACACCGTAAGTGGGAATGGTTTGTTGTTGCTTCTGTTTATAATGTGTATAACAGGTTGAATCCGTTCTCGGTTTACTTTCAACAAAATCCCGACAACGTTCAACAGACCCAAGCAGTGCAGTATTCAATAATCGGAAGAGTAATTCCTGCCGTATCATTTAATTTTAAATTTTAATGCGAACTAAAATCATATCTATTTTACTGCCGGTAATTTTGTGTTTGGGTTGCCAAAAAGTTATTAATGTTAAACTTGATGAAGGTGTAGCACAACTATCCGTAAGCGCGTTTATTAACAGTAAATCGGGTAGCCAATATATTGTACTTTCGCAAACAGCGGCCTATTTTAATAATGCGCCTTGCCCCGCTGCATTAGGCGCTACAGTTAGCATTACCGATAATAAAGGAAATACATTCAACTTTACTGATTACAATAATAACGGTTGGTACACTTGGACTCCTGTAGCCGGCGACACATTGGTACACCCGGGCAATTCATATACTCTCTCTATTGCTTATGGAGGGGAAAACTACCAATCGTTTGCCATAGCTAATCCTGTGCCGGCAATAGATTCGATGAATTATGAATTTAGAAAAGGCGACAATCCCATTTTGCCTAAAGCCTATTATACAAGTTTTTATGCACAAGACATTAAAGACCGTCCCGATTACTATTGGATAAAAGCATTTAAAAACGATAGCCTGTTATCGCCACAGCAATTAGACTTATCGATAGATGGCGCGATTGGCGGACCCGGTGGCGATGGCTTGCCATTTATTGTTCCGGTACGCGAGTCAATAAACCCTTTTAAAGGATATGTTTTGGGAGATACTTGTGCTGTTGAATTACACTCAATAAGCGCAGAGACATATTACTTTTTTCTTCAAGTACAAATACAAACAACTAATGGAGGACTTTTTGCCGAACCTCCGGCCAACGTGGCAACTAATATTAAAAATACAAATGCGAAAGCAGTTGCAAAGGCTGTTGGTTTTTTTAATGTAGCAATGGTTTCAACAAGTGGTAAAAAAATAAAATGAGATAGTGCTCGATTTCACATTTCAAAAAAAACGTCGATCTTCATTACAACGAAATAAATTTACTATTTACCATGCCTACTTCAATTAAAATAAATTTAACTGCCCCTTTTGTATTGATGTGCGCAATTTTGCGGAGTACACGGTCTCATCATCAATTAATCCGCTCGATGGAGTATTTTCAACAAGTTCCGTTTATTATTCGCAACACGCGCAGTATTTAAAAAACACATTGGGCAATAAGAGTTTACTGAATGAGAAAATGTATTTAACCGCTTCGCCTTCTCTTACAGATGTTCTGCAGAATGTGTTATATTCTTTTACTGCACAATAGGCAGCAGTCCGCGAACCCCCATATCTGTAACTGTGTCGCCGGCAGCGGGTTCGTAAACTCCGTTCGTGTTAGCGTCTTTCCATTCAAAACTTTTGTTAGTGGAAAGGGATATAACAACTGTAACATCTTTTGTTTCGCTTCCGGTTATTTTTAACGGAGTCGTAAAAGCACCTGTTACCAAACAAGATCCGGAAGGGATTGGAGAGGTGCTTGCTATAGGGTTTGGAACTGTTGTTGCTCCTGCCGACTGTCCGGTGCTAACATATTTTGTCCCTAACACATTTGTTTCAAAGCCCCAATATCCTTGTAATTTGTTCGCATTAACCGTGATGGAACTGTCTTTTATTTTATAATTTCTAATG
>JADLGT010000392.1 GCA_020849195.1 Bacteroidia bacterium | reverse complement strand
CAAAACCCGGAGGTAAATCCCATGTACCTTTTTGTGTATAAAAGGTCATAGGCATTTGATGAAGGTAAGCATTGGTATTAAAGAGGTGAGAGTTGGTGTGTTGCCCTGAACCTATAATGTAATCAACCTTTTCGATACGTTTATAAATAGTATCTTTTCCTTTCATTCGGAATTCACATATTTTCAAACTGTCTTTATCCCAAAACGGGTGGTAGCTGAAATTTGAAAACTTATCATGCACAACGGCGTGTTTATCAAATTTAGCCGAGCTTTTAATTTTTGAGGCTGCTGCAAACGATTGCCCCATGCCTGTATGGATAAAGGTTTTATAAATATCCATGTGGCATTGTTTACAAGTATTTATACCCACATAGTGAACAGTGTCGTTGTGATTTAAGTAGGTCGAATGATTAGGCTTTTCTTTTGTTTCGTTATTGCCACAGCGAGAGCACACAATTACCACAAGAGCAAGAGCGGTAATGAAAATTATATTTTTATTTTTTAAAAACACCCGCTAATTTACAAATGAATGGCTATATACCTTCGGCATAACAGCTTTTCCTAAAAAAATTAATTATAAATTTGACTTCGTGAAAAACAACGAGTATTGCAATAGTCTAACCGAGTACTCCCGGCTTAAAACGCGGGAAGTAAGCATTGGCTCTGTTCCGCTTGGTGCGAATAATCCTATCCGGGTACAGTCAATGACAACTACCGACACTCTCGATACCAAAGCCACTGTTGAACAAAGCATACGCATGATAGAAGCCGGTTGCGAGTATGTACGTATCACTGCGCCAAGTATAAAAGAGGCGCAAAACTTGGAAAAAATAAAAAAAGAGTTACGTTCGAGAGGATATAACACGCCGCTTATTGCCGATATACACTACACGCCCAACGCCGCAGAGCTAGCTGCCCGTATTGTAGAAAAAGTTCGTGTAAATCCGGGAAACTACGCCGATAAAAAAAAATTTGAAACGATTGCTTATTCCGATACTTCTTATAAAGCCGAGCTGGATCGCATACGCAATCGCTTTGTACCACTTGTTAAAATTTGTAAAGAGTATGGAACTGCCATGCGTATTGGTGCTAATCACGGTTCGTTAAGCGACCGCATACTTAGCCGTTATGGAGACACACCACTCGGTATGGTTGAATCAGCTCTCGAATTTTTAAGAATATGTGAAGATGAAAATTTTTACAATGTTGTGCTATCTATGAAAGCCAGCAACACCTTGGTAATGGTTCAGGCCTACCGACTTTTGGTAAACAAAATGATGGAAAGTGGGAGAAATTATCCTTTGCACTTAGGTGTTACCGAAGCCGGAGATGGCGAAGACGGACGGATAAAATCATCTGTAGGCATCGGCACTTTGCTTGAAGATGGACTTGGAGACACTATACGTGTTTCATTAACCGAAGATCCTGAATATGAAATACCGGTAGCGAAAACACTGGTTGATCGATATTATTTAAGAATGAAAAGCAGCCGTTCAAAAGAAAATGCCCCTAACCCTGAATCAACAAATAAAAAAACTGAAAACAAAAATCAGCACCCACACTCGCCTTTCGAATACAAAAAACGAAATACCATTACAATAAATAATATTGGAAGTAACAATGTACCCCGAGTAATTATCGATTTTAGCAAACGTTCAAAAATTACAGCAACTAACTTGTATTCGGTAGGCTATAATTACTCTGCTCCGCTTGACAAATGGCATCTGTCTGACCAAGCCTGCGATTATATTTTTGCCGGCGATACTAAAATAGATTTTGAAATACCCGGCACACTCGGTATTATTTATAACCACTCGATTTGGCATTCTTTAAAAAATAAAACGCGCTGCTACCCATTGTTTACATTAAATAATTTTATCGCAAACAAAGAGTATGCGGAACTGAATTTCGTGCTTATTACTATCAACGATATTGTAAAAGAACGCGAAGCAATACTGAAAATAAAAAATAATGTTGTTTTAGTTATTGAAACAAATTGCGAACACGGTATGGCCGAACAGCGTCGTATTTTCTTTGAGCTAAATGAAATGGAATGTAAGCTCCCCGTCATCATCAAACGCAGCTACAGCAACATTAAAGAAAATACATTTCAACTTTATAGCTCAACCGATTTTGGCGCATTGCTTATTGATGGTTTTGGAGACGGAATTTGGATTGACTCTCCTGAAACGCCTTTGCAACTTGTTAACTCCATCTGCTTTGGTATTTTACAGGCTGCTCGTACACGTATTTCTAAAACAGAATACATCTCCTGCCCTTCGTGCGGAAGAACATTATTCGACCTGCAAGAAACAACAGCTAAAATACGCTTACGAACCGATCACCTCAAAGGAATTAAGATAGGAATTATGGGTTGTATTGTAAACGGACCCGGCGAAATGGCCGATGCCGACTACGGATATGTGGGAACAGGTATTGGAAAAGTTACACTTTATAAAGGCAAAGAAGTGGTTCAACGAAACATCGACTCGGAAAAAGCAGTTGACGCATTAATCGATCTTATAAAAAGTCATGGCGACT
>JADLGT010000391.1 GCA_020849195.1 Bacteroidia bacterium | reverse complement strand
GTGCACCATCGAGTCCATTTGAGCAAGGGTTTTTCCCGGAAAGGGTCGGATAGCAATTGTAAATTGTCCTGTAATTTCGCTGCAAGGATTGTTGGCATTTGCCACCATAGCTATTTGAGGTTTTACAAACCGCTGGTAGAATAGTGAAGTTTTTCCGTTGGACAATATAGATGCGAGCACATCTAGTGGCGCTTCATCAGGATGATAAGTGTGTACCGAGGGATATGCAATAAATAAGAGAGGAAACTTTACTTTGTCTTCGTAAGAGATGTAACGATCTTTGTCAAGAATTGCATTTTGTTTAACAACCGGTTTAACTTCGGGACCTTTGGGGATGGAGCCAAAATATTTTTCGGCAAGAGCAATAACGTTAGCTGTATTTACATCGCCGGCAACTGTTAATACAGCATTATTGGGGCCGTACCAGCGCAGAAAAAATTTCTTCAGGTCGTTCACATCAACTCGATTAAGGTCTTCGATATAGCCAATTGTTTGCCATGAGTAGGGGTGACTAGCAGGATACATTGCTTCGCCTACCTTTTCACCAATAAGTCCGTATGGGCGATTGTCGTAATTCTGCCCACGTTCGTTTTTAACGGTGGCGCGTTGAATTTCAAATTTTTGTTGTGTAACGGCATCCAACAAAAAGCCCATGCGATCGGCTTCAAGCCAAAGCGCAATTTCCATTTGATTAGATGGAACCGTTTCAAAATAATTGGTACGGTCGGAGTTGGTTGTTCCGTTTAAAGTACCTCCTGCTTCGCTTACAATTTTAAAGTGTTGGTCGTCGCCAACATGGTCCGACCCCTGAAACATCATGTGTTCGAAAAAATGGGCGAAGCCCGACCGTCCAACCTGTTCGCGGTTAGAGCCAACATGATAAGTAACATCAACATGGCCAATAGGGTCGGAGTGATCTTCGTGTACAATAACGGTTAAGCCATTGTCGAGTACATATTTTTCGAAAGGAATAACAAGTTCATCACCTTTCTTTACAACTTTTTCTACAAGTTTTGCCTTGCCTGTTTGTGCAAATGTATTTGCTGTAATAATTACTGAGCAAATGAGGAGGATACGTTTCATGCCGTTTTTTGTTTTTTTAAAATGTATGTACAAAACTATCAAAATAAGTTTCATTCACAATTTGAATTGAATTTTAAACACAAATAATTTTGACAAATGCGTTATAACAAGGATGAGCGGTTTGCTTGCCAAAGTCAGATGATTATTTTATTACAACTAATTTGGAAGTAGTTTGATGCTGTAAATTTGGAACCCCTGATTTTGCAAATCCGATGGCAAAATTCGGTTCATAAATTTTCGCCTGACTTTACGAACAATACGAATAAACTTTTTGTAATTTTGTGCATTGATTTAACTAACGAAAGGAGAAAAATTATGTACCCCGAAGCAATAGTGAAACCCATGAAAACCGAGTTAACATCGGTAGGTTTCGAAGATTTAACAACACCTGCTGCTGTTGATGCAGCAGTAAATAGCAAAGGAACAGTATTAATGGTAGTTAATTCGGTGTGCGGATGCGCCGCCGGAGCAGCACGTCCGGGAATACGTTTGGCAGTACAAAACGCCAAAAAGCCCGGTAAGCTTACAACCGTTTTCGCAGGTTTCGATACAGAGGCTACCGAACAAGCCCGTAAGCATTTTATGCCGTACCCGCCTTCTTCGCCTTCAATAGCTTTGTTTAAAGATGGCAAACTAGTTCATTTTATCGAACGTCATCACATCGAAGGTCGATCGGCACAAATGATTGCAGATAACCTCAAAGTAGCGTTTGACGAATATTGTTAGGTGTTTTTCCAATTCCTTTTAAAGGAGTGGTAGGATTTATTTTTAGAGGGGGCGTTCGGGCTTATCGAATACCTCCTTTTGTTTTGTATTGCTTTGATGTGTGTATAGCACAGTTAGGTACTGTTATAATCACCTCACGTTCTACAAGCCTTTCAGAGGGTTTTTGATCATTTTTATATAAAGTGCGGAAAACAGGAAATATATCCTGAAGCGAGTACGCCCCCAAAACAATCTCGCCGGCAATCACAAGTACAGCCTGATGATAGTAGTCAGCTATCGTTATTTTAACCGCTATTCTGCAATTGGATTGGCAAAACCTTAACCCGATACCGCCCTACATCTCCAACGCAATTTTATTTTGCGTTGAACTCAAAATGAAAAGTCCGGATTCAATTCCAATCCATTGCCAAAAATAGTCCCCTTTTTCACCTCAATAAAATACGCAAATTCCTTTCTCAAGTCGTATATTTAGCCTTCTTAAAATGACCAAAGAAGACGCTAAAAATACAATCCAAAAACTTGTAGACAGGTTTCGCGAACACCGCAACGAATACCACCTGTCCGATTATAATGAAACAAAAACAAGACGGGATTTTATTGACCCCTTCTTTAAAGCATTAGGCTGGGATATTGACAACGAGCAAGGCTTTGCCGAAGCCTATCGCGAAGTGATCCATGAAGACAAAACACTTATTCGCGGAAAATTAAAAGCCCCCGATTACGGTTTTCGCCTCAACGGAAGTGATAAGCGTTTGTTTTTTGTTGAAGCCAAAAAGCCATCCGTTCCGCTTAAAGTTCACAGAGAATCGGCTTACCAGATCAGGCGTTACGGGCGCAGCGCCTATACCCCCGTTTCTATTCTTACCAATTTCGAAGACTTTATTGTTTACGATTGCACCAAGCGACCTAATCAAAATGACAGCGCAGCTAATGCCCGCATTAAACTCATAAACTTTGAACACTACCTTGAAGAATTTGATTTTATATACGACACCT
>JADLGT010000390.1 GCA_020849195.1 Bacteroidia bacterium | reverse complement strand
ATACATGAAGAAAAAAAAATTAACTAATTCATATCGTTCGGTATTCTATATTCTGTTAGCAATATTGGTTTTACTAATGTTGTTTTGTATTCGTTTTGGTGCTGTACAAATTACAACTAACGAAATATTTTCATCGTTACAAAAACTACTACTCAACAATGCTGACAATGGAAGCCTTAACGAAAGAATTTTTTTAGCAATTCGTTTGCCGCGAGCTATACTGTGTGTATTTGTAGGAGCCGGATTAGCAGTTGGAGGGGTATTGATGCAAGCCTTGTTTCGTAATCCAATAGTTGAACCGGGTTTAATTGGTACTTCAAGTGGAGCTGCATTTGGCGCTGCATTGTACTTTGTGTTGGGAGCACTATTTCAGTTTAATGCAGGCGAATGGACACTGCCGATTGCTGCTTGTGCAGGAGGAATTTTGTCAACGTATCTTGTTTTTATTCTTGCTCAATCGAAACATACCGGAAAAAGCTCGGTGATAAGTTTGCTGCTCACCGGAATAGCTATTAATGCCTTGTTTTTAAGCGGAGTTGGTTTTCTTTCTTACATTGCCCGCGATCCGCAAGCCCGCTCCATTACATTTTGGAATTTGGGAACTTTATCGGGAGCTAATTGGCACTCGGTAATTATTGTTGGCATTTCTACTGTTGTTTGTTTTACTATTGCCCTTCGTTATGCAAAACAATTAAACGCGTTGATGTTGGGCGAAGATGAAGCACAATTGCTTGGCATTAACATAAAACACTTAAAAACACGCGTACTTCTAATCAACGTTATAATGGTTGCCATTGCTACGGCGTTTGTAGGTGTTATAAGTTTTGTAGGATTAATTGTGCCCCACATACTGCGTATCATCAAAGGATCCGACAATCGTTTTCTTATTATAAACGGCGCATTGATGGGCGGAATAGTATTAAGTGCTGCCGATCTTACTGCCCGTTTAATAGTTTCGCCTGCCGAACTTCCCATTGGTATTGTAACATCGGTGGTAGGAGTTCCGGTGTTTATTTTTTTACTACGCAATAAAAACTACCATTTTTGAAATGTTAAGAGTAGAAAATATAACATATAAAATTGGCAAAAAAACTCTGCTTAACAATGTGTCAGCAACATTCGACTCGGGCAAGCTGAATATAATTATAGGACCAAACGGAGCGGGAAAATCTACTTTAATAAAAGTAATTTGTAATCAAATACGTGCCAACGAAGGTGCTATTTATTACGGAAATAAAAATAGTCAAGCCTACACACAATCGGAGTTAGCTCAAATCAGAGCGGTATTGTCACAAAGTATTGAGTTAACTTTTCCGCTGAAGGTTTGGGAAGTTGTATTAATGGGAAGGTATCCTCACTTTACCGGGAAGCCACATGCAAAAGATGAAGCTGCTTGTGAAGAAGCCATGCGTCTTTTTGATGTATGGGAGTTAGCCGATAGAAATTATATGACTTTGAGTGGAGGTGAAAAGCAGCGTGTAAATTTTGCAAGGGTAATGGCTCAGATTTGGTATGCGACCGAGGGCGAACATAGATATTTAATATTAGACGAGCCCTTAACTTTTTTGGATGTGCATTTTCAATTTCAATTTATGCACAAATTAATTAGTTTATTAAAAGACGAGAAGTTTGTTGTAATAGGTGTTGTACACGACCTTAGTCTTGCAGCAAGATTTGCCGACACTATTTTACTGTTGGTGGACGGAAAAACCTTGAGCTGTGGAAACAAATATGATGTGCTTACAAAAGAAAATATTAAACAAGCATACCACTTAGAGCCACATATTGTTGAAGAAAGAGAAAATAATTTGTTATATCTGTACTTTAAATAAAAAATAGTGCAGATACAATGCCAAGGCACTCCCTAAAATACACAACCCAATAATGTCTGTTAACAGGCGACTTATTTTAATCGAATCCCGAATGTCCGGTATCGGTGAAAAATGTTTTGAAAAGTTCATTGTTTTTTTCGCAAACAACAGACTTTATGTTTTTACTTTTACTCGTATGTAATAGTGATTTTCAACTCATAACTGTTTATTAATCATCATGATCTCATGCGGTTGCCCTGACATCAAATGTCGTTATAAGAATGTGTCATGTACGGGTGTATATAACGTAATTGTTACTGATAAAAACGGATGTAAAACAACGGTGAAGGTGAATGCGCTGTAAAAAACAGCATGAGAATGTTTACCTTTGATGGTCAATAAAAAAGTATAAAGTACTGCTGGCAAAAAGAATTGGAAGCTACAGTAGGTAAGAACAAGCATAATTCATTTCAATGTCGTAATGAACCGTCGCGATTTTATAAAAACATCAATGGCTGCACCAATTATGTATTCGCTTACCGATTTTAAAAAACAAACAGATAAATTATCGAATAACGAACTTATGCCCGTGCTGTTTATCGGCCATGGCAATCCAATGAATGCCATTGAAGATAATGAGTTTAGCCGCGGGTGGGCAAGCATAGGAAAAAAACTAACTAAGCCAAAAGCCATTTTATGTGTTTCGGCACACTGGCAAACTAAAGGAACTATGGTTACGGTTATGCCTCAACCTCAAACCATACATGACTTTGGCGGCTTTCCCGAAAAATTGTTTCAAGCACAGTATCCCGCGCCCGGCTCACCCGAAATGGCGAAAGAAACTGCAAACATTATTAGGAAAACAAAAGTGGAGCTTAATCACGATTGGGGGCTCGATCATGGCTGCTGGAGCGTATTGCTACCCATGTTTCCTCAAGCCGATATTCCTACCTTTCAACTGAGTTTAGATTATACACAGCCTCCACAATATCATTTCGAACTGGCCAAAGAACTACAAAGCCTGCGCGAAAAAGGTGTGCTTATTATTGGCAGCGGAAATATTGTACATAACTTGCGATTAGTGGAGTTTTCCGATAAAGCCTTCGATTGGGCAATCGAGTTCGATCAAAATATAAAATCATACATTGAGCAAAGTAATTATCAACCCATTGTCGATTATCAAAAAATGGGTAAAATAGCCCAACTGGCTGTGCCTACTAATGAACATTACTTACCTCTGCTTTATTCGTTTGCGCTGCGCAAAAAAAATGAAGCTCTTTCCTTTTTCAATGATAAAGCCACCATGGGATCCATTTCCATGCGATCGATGATAATTGGATAAAATGATCCAAAACAATGTCAATACTTTTTAGCATCAATAGAAAATAAAAACCTTTAAGATATTGTTTATCCGGATTGCCGTTAGTATAAAAATTCAGTTTTCATGTGTATATAATTT
>JADLGT010000389.1 GCA_020849195.1 Bacteroidia bacterium | reverse complement strand
TAATTGCCTGTAATAATTCGTTTGCGTTTTCCGCAATTTTCTGACTGTCGAAAGAAGTTTTTGCACAAGCGGAATGAATGTGGCTTTGCTTATCAACTTTGAAGTCAATTTTACCACCCTTTGCATCAGTAACAGCTTTACCTATTTCCATAGTAACTGTTCCTGTTTTTGGGTTTGGCATTAAGCCGCGAGGTCCTAAAACACGCCCCAAAGCTCCTACCTTACCCATAACGCTAGGCATGGTAACTATTACATCAACATCAGTCCATCCACCCTTGATCTTGTCTATATATTCATCAAGACCAACATGGTCAGCCCCTGCTGCCTTAGCTTCAGCCTCTTTATCGGGTGTAACTAAAGCGAGTACACGAACTGTTTTACCGGTACCGTGAGGAAGCGTTACGATACCGCGTACCATTTGGTTTGCCTTTTTAGGGTCAACGCCTAGTCGGATACTGAGATCAACAGTAGAATCAAATTTTGTATTGGTAATTTCTTTAACAATTTTAGCTGCATCGGTGATGCTATACGATTTTGTTTGATCAAACTTAGCTAAAGCTGCTTTTCTTTTCTTGGTTAATTTTGCCATTGTAAAGGTTTTGCGATGTACAAACGTTTTGCAACAAATGTTGCGCAACTCCATCTGTTTTACTTAATTTATCAGAACGGTTTTGTTCCGCTTACAGAAACGCCCATGCTACGTGCTGTTCCGGCTACCATACTCATGGCCGACTCAACTGTAAAACAATTCATGTCGGGCATTTTGTCTTCTGCAATTTTTTTAATTTGATCCCATGTTATTGATCCTGCTTTTTTTCTGTTCGACTCGGCCGATCCTCCTTTAATTTTGGTAACTTCAATAATTTGTGCGGCTACCGGAGGGCGTTTAATGATAAACTCGAACGACTTATCATTATATACTGTAATAATTACAGGAAGTACTTTGCCGGCCTGACCTTGGGTTCTTGCGTTAAACTGTTTGCAAAACTCCATAATATTTACTCCTTTTGCACCAAGTGCAGGACCTATGGGGGGGGCAGGGTTTGCAGCTCCACCTTTGATTTGCAATTTTACAAATGCGCTTATTTCTTTTGCCATGTTTATATTTATTTTAAAATTTCAAGTTTAGTATTTGAAGGTTTTAACCGGAAGTAATAAAACCCAAATTCAAAACTTAAAATTGGTTATGCTCTTTCAACTTCAAGGAAACCCAGTTCAAGTGGTGTGTTACGTCCAAAAATTTTCACCATTACTTTAAGAGTTTTCTTTTCTTCATTTATTTCTTCTATGGTTCCGGTAAAACTATTAAACGGACCATTTATTACTTTTACGGCTTCACCATTAACAAATGGATTAGTTATTTGGGCTTCACTTTCAGCCAACTCATCTACCTTTCCTAAAATTCGATTTACTTCCGACACACGAAGCGGAGTTGGGTTTCCTGCTTTATCGCCAAGGAAGCCAATAACTCCTGCAATGTTTTTTAATATATGGGGAATCTCTCCTACTAAAGCAGCTTCAATTATTACATAGCCCGGAAAGAAATTCCTTTCTTTGCTGACTTTTTTCCCATTTCTGATTTGATATACCTTTTCAGTTGGGATTAACACTTGCGAAACAAAATCTTTCAACCCCAACCGATTGATTTCGTTCTCAATGTATTCTTTTACTTTCTTTTCTTTGCCGCTGATGGCACGAACAACATACCATTTTTTTACGGTACTGCTTTCTTTAATCTGTGCTTGGCTGCTCATTTGTCTTTACCTTTAATTTAAAAATCTTAAAACATTTGATAGAACGCTTCCATCAGCTTATTAAAAACGGTATCCATTCCAAAAATCAACAAGGCAATAATCATTGAAGCAACCATAACCACTATAGCACTACTCTGGAGTTCGCTCCATGTTGGCCACGAAACTTTAGTTAAAAGTTCGTTAGTTGTTTCATCTAAATATGCTTTTATTTTACTCATTTATTTATTTTTATACTGAGCACGTTTTGCACGGGCACCAGGATTCGAACCTAGATCAACGGTTTTGGAGACCGCTATTCTACCATTGAACTATGCCCGTTTATTTTTTACCAATTTTACTTTAACCGTATTTATTATTGTTTGGTACAGAGGGCAGAAAAGTTGCCCGAAAATACGAGCAACTCTAACACCTTCAGTTAGTAATTAATTACTTAATAATCTCGGTAACCTGTCCGGCACCAACAGTTCTTCCTCCTTCGCGAATTGCAAAACGTAAACCTTTATCCATTGCAACCGGCACAATCAGTTTAACTGTAATAGTAACGTTATCGCCTGGCATAACCATCTCGCGTCCTTGCGGAAGATCGATTTCTCCGGTTACGTCAGTTGTACGTAGGTAAAACTGTGGGCGATATTTATTATGGAAAGGAGTATGGCGTCCGCCTTCTTCTTTCTTCAGTACATATACTTCGGCTTTAAATTCGGTGTGAGGAGTAATTGAGCCTGGTTTAGCAATAACCATTCCTCTCCAAATTTGTTTTTTATCAATACCGCGAAGCAATAAACCAACGTTGTCTCCGGCTTCACCTCTGTCGAGAAGTTTACGGAACATTTCAACACCGGTTATAGTTGATTTTAATTTGTCGGCTTGCATTCCGATTATTTCAACCTCTTCACCTACGTTTACAACACCTGTTTCAATTCTTCCGGTAGCAACAGTTCCACGACCAGTGATTGAAAACACATCCTCGACAGGCATAAGGAAAGGCTTATCAATTTCGCGAGTTGGAATTGGAATAAAAGTATCAACAGCATCCATCAAATCCATGATGCTTTTTACCCATTTTGCGTCTTTATTCAATCCACCAAGAGCAGAACCTTCTATAATCATCTTGTCGTCATTCTCGTATCCGTAGAATTTCAACAAATCTTTTACCTCTTCTCTTACTAACTGAACCATTTCAGGATCGTCAACCGCATCGACTTTGTTAAGGAATACTACTATTTTAGGTACACCTACCTGACGTGCAAGCAGGATGTGTTCACGTGTTTGAGGCATTGGACCGTCGGTTGCAGCAACTACTAGAATAGCGCCATCCATTTGTGCAGCACCTGTTACCATGTTTTTTACATAGTCGGCGTGTCCCGGACAGTCAACGTGTGCATAATGGCGTTTATCTGTTGCGTATTCAACGTGTGAAGTATTAATCGTAATACCTCTTTCCTTTTCTTCGGGAGCATTGTCGATTGAAGAGAAGTCTCTTACTTCAGCCAAACCTTTATCGGCTAGTACTGTAGTGATAGCTGCAGTTAGGGTAGTTTTACCATGGTCAACGTGACCAATAGTGCCGATGTTTACGTGGGGTTTAGAACGATCGAATTTTTCTTTATTTGCCATATTAATTTATTATTAGAGTGTTTATTATTTTGTTTTTATTTTAGGTTTTCTATTGACTAAATTTTTTTACTCTTTCATTTTAAAACCAACAACTTTTTTGAGCTGTTGATGAGGATTGAACTCACGACCTCTTCCTTACCAAGGAAGTGCTCTACCACTGAGCTACAACAGC
>JADLGT010000388.1 GCA_020849195.1 Bacteroidia bacterium | reverse complement strand
CCTTCGGCAGGAATATGAAAGGTTTCCAGCATACCGGCAATTACAACAAGCGATGCACGGGGCACACCCGCCATACCCTTGCTGGTGACCATTAGCATAAGCAGCATAGAAATTTGATTTCCAAAACTTAGCGGCATTCCGTAGGCCTGTGCAATCGACATCGTAGCGAAGGTCATGTACATAATCGACCCGTCGAGGTTAAATGAATAGCCTAAGGGTAAAACAAAACTGATGATGCGATTGCTGCAGCCAAAATTTTCAAGCCCTTCAATTGTTTTAGGCATTGCGGCTTCCGAGCTGGCTGTGCTAAACGCAAGCAAAGCAGGTTCTTTGATAAAGGATAGCAGTTTAAAAAAATTAATCCGCATAAGGGCACAAATACCAAACAACACTACAAAAATGAAAAACAGCAGCCCGCCAAAAAAACAAAGAATTAGGCTTAGGTATCCGGTAAGTATTGCCAATCCTTTTGTTGTAATAATTGCAGCAATAGCTCCAAAAACTGCAAGTGGCGATAGCAGCATTACATAGTCAGTTACTTTAAGCATTATGTGGCTAACTGCATCAAAAAATTGTATTACAATTTCGCCTTTTTTACCAAGCGATGCAGTTGCTACCGCAAAAAACAATACAAATACAATGATGGGCAGAATATGGTTTTTACTCATTTCCTCAACAACACTCTCGGGAATTACGTTAATTACAAAATCTTTAATGTTAAATGGTTTGGGTTGAATAGCTGCGGATGCCGATGTATTATGCAAATCCATAGCTGTTCCGGGTTGAAATATATTTACAAGAATTAGCCCAATAGTTAATGAAACGAGTGCAGCAAAAGTGAAGTATAAAATTGTTTTTAATCCGAGTCTTCCTACAACTTTAAAATCGCCGGCTTTGGCAATTCCCACCAACAACAGCGAAAACACCAAAGGCGTAATAATCATTTTTATAAACCGGAGAAAAATGTCACTGAGCAATTGAAACTTGTCGGCGAGTTGTTTCGCCTCTTCTTGCAAAGCATCTGTGGTTTCTTTTGTAAGTGAAGAAACATCAACCCCCGAATAAATATAGTTTCGACATAAGTAACCTGTTGCTATGCCTAAAATCATACATACAAAAATTTGTACTACAAGACTGGGCATTTTTAATTTCATAATGGGAATGGTTTTTGTAACAATGAAATTAACAGCTATTGAAAATAGATTGATAGATTTTGTGCTGATGTTCGAACATGTTCGCCGAATTTTAAAATTGAATCAGTAGTAATCCGTGCCATGTTACATTGGGCTATTTCATATAAGTAATGGTACAAGAAATTTTAATTGCAAAAAATGGCAGTGAAGGATTATTCAAAATTTCGTATTAAAAAATAACACACTAAGAAAAGAGTTTAATAATATAATCGGGAAACAGTCCGAGAGCCAGTGTTAGAGCTGTAGTAACAATAATAAGTAGTTTATGTTGTAAGCTAATTTCAATTACAGTTTCATTAATCGGTGTTTTAAAATAGGATGCAATAATTGGTTTAAAATAATAATACACCCCAACCAATGAAGCCAACACAGCAATAATTACTAACCACACATGCCCATTGTTTAGTGCGGTAACAAATATGGTGTACTTGGCAAAAAAGCCGGCTGTTGGCGGAATACCGGCCAACGAAAGCATAGACACAGTAAGCGACAAGGCAAGCAGCGGATTTCGTTTGGCAAGACCATTGAAATTTTCGAGCGAATCGTTTTCGTCGTCGGCGCATACGTTTTGAAGAACAGTAAACGCAGTAATGCTTGCAATGGAATAAGCCAACGTATAATAAAAAATAGCTCCGGCCGAATAATTATTTATTGATAAAATGGCAAGCAAAATATAACCGGCGTGCGAAATACCCGAATAGGCAAGCATTCGCTTAAACGAAGTTTGGTAAACGGCAGTAACATTTCCCAGCAATAATGTTGAAGCAATTATAACGGTAATTACCTGAGCCCACACCTGTCCGATTGAAGCAAAACAAATGCTAAACAGCCGGAAGAAGGCGGCAAAGGCAGCCATCTTTACCATTGTTAACATAAATGCCGTAATAAGGTTTGGAGCGCCTTGGTAAACGTCGGGTGCCCAAAAATGAAACGGCACAGCCGATACTTTAAATGAAAGGCCCACAACGATTAACAGTAGCCCTGCATAAAAATAGTGGGGCAATTCCCCTGCATTACGCAGTACGTATTCGCTTATTTCAAGAATATCGAAAGAGCCGGAAGCACCGTAAATAAGCGCCACACCAAACAACAAGAATCCGGTAGCAAAAGAACCCATTAAAAAATATTTGAATGCCGCTTCGTTCGACGACAAACTTTTTTTATTGCTGCCGGCCAATATATACAACGGAATAGATAGTATTTCGATACCAAGAAACAACATAACAAGGTTGCCGAACGAAGCCATAAGTACAGCGCCTGCAAGCGAAAATAAAATCAGAGAATAATGATCGGTAAGTGCCGTTTTATTTTCGAGCTGATGTTGCGCTAACATAAACCAAAGGAAAGTAATAATGCAAAAACCAACAGTGAATACCAAGGCATAATTGTTAAACACCAACATATTATGAAAGGCCGGTATATTAACAGGGCGAACCCATTCGATTACAGCAAGACCCATTGCCACAACCAAACCTGTCAACACAAGCAGAGGTAATAGTTTTTTAAACTTAACTATTTCGGCAAGCATGGCTGTAACTCCAAGCAGCGATATTACAAATAAAGCATTCATACTGTTATGCTATCATCATTTGGCGTTTACGGAATAACCGTTAAATGTACACTGTTAATTAAATTTTGTACTGCCGGTTCTATAATTTCAAGTAATGGTTTAGGATAAATACCAAAATAAATAACTAAAATAACTAAAGGAATTAAAACCGCTTTTTCTGTTCTATCAACATCTGCAAAGGCCGAAGTAAGATTGTTTGTTTCGCCCAACATCGTATTTTGATAGCAGCGCAGCATATAAACCGCTCCTAGTATAACACTCAACCCGGCGGTAAAAGCAAGCCACGCGCTGTATTGGTAAATACCGTTGAGTAATAAAAATTCGCCAACGAAGCCATTGGTAAGCGGTAAGGCAATGCTGCCCATGAGCACAATAAGAAAAAGCACCGAAAATACAGGAGCAGAATTGCGTATTCCGCCAAGGCTTGGAATTTCGCGGGTGCCGGTACGTAACGCTATAATATCGACAATAAAAAACAAAGCTGTTACGTTTACCCCATGGCTAAACATTTGTATCAGCGCACCTTCCACCCCCTGTGTATTAAAAGCAAGCGTACCTGCGGCAATTAATCCAACGTGTGCAATCGACGAATACGCAATAAGACGCTTTAAATCTTTTTGAACAATAGCAATGCACGAAGCATAAACTATTCCGATGATTGAAATAACTATTGCTGTCTGTCCCCATTGGGCAACACCAAGCGGAACGATGGGTATAAGCCAACGGATAAGTCCGTAAGTGCCCATTTTAAGCATGATGCCCGAAAGCAGCATAGTGCCTTGTGTTGGGGCTGTAGTATAGGTATCGGGTTGCCAGGTATGAAAGGGAAATACAGGCATTTTAATGGCGAAGGCAAGAAAGAAACTTAAGAAGACGAATGATTGTGCTTTTGTGCTGAGCGATTGACCTGCCTTATACAAAGCATTTATATTGAACGAATACAATGGCCCTGTATTTTGATACAACAAGATAAGCGCCACAAGCATAAACAAGCTGCCGACCAAAGTGTAAACAAAAAATTTAAACGTAATACGCGCCCTGTCATTTCCGCCCCATAACAAACAAATAAAATAAATAGGAATTAGTGCGAGCTCCCAAAAAATGTAGAACAGAAAACCATCCTGGGCAACAAACACACCAACCAAAGCCATTTGCATGAACAGGATAAGCGAATAGAATGCGTTTGGATTTTTGTATTCGGCTTTGAACGAAGAGAGGATGATGAGCGGCACAAGAATATTAGTAAGCAAAACCAACAATCCGCTTATTCCATCTATTACTACATTAAAATTAATTCCCATGGAGTAAATCCATGGCATACTGAAAGACAGCAATTCGCTGACATTAGGCCGGCTTAAAAGAGAGAACATATAGCCGGTAATTCCACACTCTAATAAGGAAAAAGCCAATGCGACTTTTTTGGCAGTTGAATTATTTTTAATGAATGCGAGTGCTAGCGAAGCCAGCAGGGGAAAAAATATCAGTACAACAGCAACCATAGAATCTATTCAAGAAGCATTTATTCTATTACAAGCAATTTATCTTGCTCCAAAATTACATTGTTTGTTGAAATAGAGAAATAATAAATGGAATTTTCTACACTTGTTTCTAACAAATTGGTGGAAGTTCTGGAGTTTGTTATGCTTTGATACAAATTAGTTGATCGGCTTATACTAACCACTGCACATAGAATAAGGTAGGTAATAATGCGAAAATTGATAAGGATAAAAGTTTTTTATTTAATGGTTATTGCGAAAAAAAACATTCTACAATGCACTAAAAAAAGTACTTTTGGGGAACAATGACAAAACCAAGCTTCGACGATATTTATATGGATTTGGCGAAAAGCCTCGCCTTACGTTCGCATTGCGTAAAAATGCAAGTTGGTGCAGTACTTACAAAAGACACACGCATTATTTCGCTGGGCTACAACGGACCGCCGGCCGGCACCCACAACTGCGATGAAGAGTGGCCCGAAACCGGCTGCCCGCGCGATAGTAAAGGCAGTTGCTCGCTTGCGCTTCATGCCGAACAAAACGCCATATTGTACGCGGCCAAAAATAATGTGTCGCTCGACGGTGCAACTATGTACGTAACCTTATCTCCGTGTATTGCCTGTGCCAAAGTCATGTTTTCGTTAGGCATAAAAAAAATACTATACATTAATTCTTATGCCGAATACAAAGGCATTCCCCATGATGAAGGCGTTGAGTTTTTAAAAAAATTTGGTGTAGAAGTGCTGCGTTACAAACGCACAAATTAATTAATTGCTATGCAACCCTCCCGAAAACACATTTATCTTCCTATAGTTTTTTCGCTATTGCTTGTATTGGGCATATATATTGGCTATGAGTATAGTTTTTTAAATCGTACCTCCATCTCAACAACAGATGGGAAAATTGAAAAACTACTTAACTATATTCAAAAAAGATATGTTGACACAGTAAATAAAACCCAACTCGAAGACAAAGCACTAAATGCGCTGTTACAAAGCTTAGACCCCCATTCGGCATATGTAAACGCTAAAGAAGCTAAAGCGATGAACGAGCCGCTTCAAGGAAATTTTGGCGGAATAGGAATTGAATTTAATATTATAAAAGATACCATCAGGGTTGTTGCGCCTATATCCGGCGGACCATCGGAAGCGTTGGGCATTCAAGCGGGCGATATGATTGTAAAAATTGAGGGGAAAAATTCCGCAGGTGTAAAAATTACTAATCGTCAGGTAATTGAACAACTCCGTGGCGAGCACAACACCAAAGTAAACATCAGCATTAAGCGCAGGGGAGTAAAAAAGCTCATCGACTTTACGATAACGCGTGGCGAGATACCTATTTTTAGTATTGATGTAGCATATATGGTTGATGCGAAAACAGGTTATATAAAAGTTAGTCGCTTTGGGGCTACTACTTACGACGAGTACATGAAAGCATTTCACGACCTTAAAGAAAAAAATATGCAGTCGCTTATACGTGATTTACGTGGAAACCCCGGTGGGTACCTGAATGCAGCGGTTATGCTTGCCGATGAATTTTTAGAACAAGGAAAAGAAATTGTACACACCCAGGGCAGGTCCGATAAAATAAAAGTACACATGGCCACGGCCCGGGGCGAATTTGAAAAAAATAAACTAATTATTTTAATTGATGAAGGGTCGGCATCGGCTAGCGAAATTGTTGCAGGAGCTGTACAAGATAACGACCGCGGAATGATTGTAGGCCGCCGTTCGTTTGGAAAAGGCTTGGTGCAGGAAGAAAAAGAATTTGAAGACGGATCGGCAGTACGCTTAACTATTGCCCGCTATTACACGCCCACAGGCAGATGCATACAAAAGCCCTATAACGAAGGTACGGAAGCGTATTTTAGTGAAGAAATGGAACGCTACGATAAGGGCGAGTTGCAGAACGCCGACAGCATTAAGTTTGCTGACTCGTTGAAATTTAAAACTCCCGCAGGAAAAGTGGTTTATGGAGGTGGAGGTATTATGCCGGATGTATTTGTTCCGATCGACACAACCGGAAGAACTTTATATTTG
>JADLGT010000387.1 GCA_020849195.1 Bacteroidia bacterium | reverse complement strand
TTTGAATCTATCCACCTGTCTTTACTTCCGGCTGCCGACGAAAAGCTGATTGATAAGCAACTGGAAGAACGCATGGAGCTTGCCCAAAAAATTTCTTCAATGATTTTGTCTATCCGAAAAAAAGAAAATATTCGTGTGCGTCAACCCCTGAATAGGATACAAATTCCGCTACTCGACGAGTCGTACAGAAATAAAATCGAAGCGGTTAAAGAGTTAATATTGTCGGAGGTGAATGTAAAACAAATTGAATTTGTTGACGAATCGCAAACGCAGATTGTAAAAAACCTAAAGCTGAACTTTAAAACGCTTGGAAAAAAATGTGGTAAACACATGAAGGACGTTCAGGCTTTTGCATCGACACATACAAAAGAAATAATTATTGGTATAGAAAAAGAAGGTCGTTTTGAAGCACGACTAAACGACGCATCATTTATTCTCGAAAACGAAGACGTTGAAATAATTCCGGTTGATATACCCGGATGGAAGGTAGTTAATGATGGAGCTTTAACCGTTGCATTAGACATCACGCTGACCCCCGAATTAAGAGAAGAGGGAATTGCCAGAGAATTGATAAATCGCATTCAAAATCTGAGAAAAGACAAGGATTTTGAGGTTACTGATCGAATAAAAGTGAAGATACAGGCAAATAATACAATTAAAACAGCCGTATCTAATAATTTAAATTATATTTGCACCGAAATTTTGGCATCGTCACTCGAATTGGTCGATAAAATCAATGAGCCGGAAGGTTCGATTGTTGAAATAGACGATGAAATTAAAACTATAGTATCAATCGCTAAACTTAATTAAAATGGCTAAAAAAAGTGTAAAAAAAGCTAAGCCTACGAAAAAAAAGACAACTAAAAAAGTTGCCAAAAAAGTGGCTAGGAAAAAATCTGCTACTAAAAAAAGTGCAAAGAAAGCGGCTAAGAAAGTTAAAAAAGTAACTGCTAAAAAAAGTGCAAAGAAAGTAACTAAAAAATTAAAAAAAGTTGCTGTTAAAAAAAACACAAAGAAAACAACTAAAAAAATTCTTGCCCCAAAGGCAAAAAAAGATAAAAAACAAAAACCGGTTGTTAAAAAAGTAACTGCCAAGCAGTTGCCGGTTGAGGCAATTGCCAAGGTGCTTGGCGCCAAAGCTGTTGCCCCTGTTACAAAGAAAAAAGAAGCAGAGTCGATTGATTTGGAGGAAGACAACAGTGAAAAAGCAGCAACTGCTTCAAAGCAGTTTTTTTACGAACCCCCTAAAGCTTTTATTAAGCGCCCCGATTTGAAGGAGCCAAAACCTTTTATAGGCAAAGACAAGCGCACCAAGTATTCCGAAAAGGAGTTGGTCGAGTTTAAAACTATTATACTTGGTAAATTAGAGGAGGCTCAACGCGATTATGAATTATTAAAAGTTACTCTATCACATAAAGACGATCATGGAACTGACGACACTTCGCCAACTTTTAAATTATTAGAAGATGGATCGGACGTAATGAGCAAGGAAGAAACAGCACAGCTTGCTTCGCGCCAGGAAAAATACATACAGAATTTGCAGAATGCTCTAATCCGTATCGAAAATAAAAGTTACGGAATTTGTCGAATTACCGGAAAGCTGATCCCTAAAGAGCGCTTACGCAGTGTGCCTCATGCAACAACAAGCATAGAAGGTAAAATGCAACAGTACGCATAAGTAAAAATAATTTTTCAAACAAAAAGGTTGCTATCTTTAGCGACCTTTTTGTTTTTATACGACGTATGAAAAAATCACTCATCATTATACTTCTTGTGCTACTTGTTGATCAGGCAATTAAGTTCTATATCAAAACCCATTTTTTTTTGGGCGAAGAATACCACGTAGCCGGCAACTGGTTTATTTTACATTTTACCGAAAATAACGGCATGGCCTTTGGGATGGAATTTGCCGGCAATTACGGAAAAATATTTTTGAGCGCCTTTCGTATTGTAGCAGTAGTTGGCATTGCATGGTATTTATATGATTTGATAAAACTACAATCCCCGAGCGGACTTGTAATAAGTATTTCGCTTATACTTGGTGGCGCACTTGGAAATATTATCGACAGTGTTTTTTACGGACAGTTGTTCAGCGACAGCAGTTATGAAATTGCAAAATTTTTACCTGCCGAAGGCGGCTACGCAGGATGGCTGCATGGGCGTGTGGTAGATATGTTTTATTTTCCAATTATAACCGGGCATTTCCCGGCTTGGTTTCCGATTTGGGCCACCGAAGAATTTATTTTTTTTCGACCTGTATTTAATTTTTCCGACAGCGCTATTACTGTTGGGGTGGCAATGATATTGCTATTCCAGAGAAATTTTTTTCCAAAAAAATCTGTTGATGGGGATAGCTCAAATAATAATTCCAACACCGAAGCAAATCTGTCCGAATAGAAATAACGAACAACCTATCCAACTGCATTATAATCTAACCTATCCGCTTTGCCCGCAATTTTTTTTGCGTAAACAGAAGTTTTCCTTAGCCTGTCTCGGTTTATAATCGTGCGCTACCATTCGCTTTTTCATACATCATATTGTACATTCGTACACAATTAATAATCCCTTGACTGAACTTTGGAATTTTTTTAAAGAGCTTACTAACCCCGAATCAATTATTAATTACGGAGGTTGGGGTTTATTGTTTTTTGTGGTGTTTGCCGAGACAGGTCTGCTTATCGGATTTTTTCTGCCGGGCGATTCATTGTTATTTACCGCAGGCCTTCTGTGCGGAATTGCTTTGTTTCATATAAATATTGTTGTACTTGTAACGGGCTTGTGTATTTCGGCAATTGCAGGAAATATTATTGGATATTGGTTTGGTAAAAAAGCAGGAGAGGCCTTGTACAAAAAACAAGATTCGCTGATATTTAAAAAACGATACGTTGAACTCACGCAGGATTTTTATACAAAACACGGAGGGAAAGCCTTGGTGTTTGGTCGCTTTTTACCAATTGTGCGAACCTTTGCACCTATACTTGCAGGCGTAATTAAAATAAATGTTAAACAATTCATGCTGTATAATGTAATTGGTTCACTGACTTGGGTTTTTTCGCTAACTCTTACCGGTTATTTTTTAGGTAAAAAATTTCCGTGGTTAATTAATTACCTTGAATATATTGTTCTAACACTTATTATTGTTACACTTATTCCGATTGTTGGAACATCCTACAGAAAAGAGAAGGAATCTAAAAAATAATAGGAATCAATTTTATAAATTGTGTATGCCTTTTCAATTATTGTGTAATTTTTTCCCTTGTTTAGATACGGCAAGATTATTTTTCAAAAGCCGGTTAGCCGGATTAATGGCTATTCCTTTTTCGCCGGCATCAATGGCCTTGTCCCACATTTTTAAACTATTGTACGCCGAACAAATATTGTTGTAGGCTATGTCCATTTTAGATTTTTGTTTGAGTGCATTGTTTGCCGCTTCAATACACTTAAAAAAGTTGCCATTATTATAATAAAACAAACTAAGATTTATATAGTTATCGGCCGATGGTTCGCTCTTTACAAGACCCAACATTTTTTCTTCTTTAGTTTTGCGACTAAGAACATCTTGTAAATTATTTTTTGCCAGCTCATAGTCGGGCTTAATTTGCAAAGCTTTGTTACAGGCTTTCTCGGCCTCATTGTATTTCCCCAAACGATTATATGCAGAACAAATATTATTGTAGGCTTCGGCGTAATCGGGTTTTAAGTTGAGTGCATTGTTTGCCGCTTCAATACACTTCTCAAATTCATTTTGTTTGTAATAGGCTAGACTTAGATTAAGATAAGTTTCTGGAGAAGGCGAATCACTCACCTTTTTCTCCATCTCTTCCATTTCATCTAATGTGGTTAAATTCATTGCAATTAGTTCATCGTATAATTTTTGATTGGCTACGTGATCGGGGCTTAACATTAAGCCTTTGCGTATTGTTTCTATAGCATGGTTTATCCTTCCCTGCTTTTTCAAAAAATTAGCAAAATGATAATAGGCTTCGGGAACATTCGGGTTAAGTTGAATCGCTTTGTTAAAATTTAGTTCGGCTTCGGAAGCGTTACCCATAGCGCTGTTTAACACACCCATATTTATAAACAGGTATGAATAATTGGGCCGAAATTTTAACGCCCGTTCATAATATTCCTGCGCAGCAGTAAAATTTCCTTTTGCCATTTGCACGTTTCCGTAATTCATTAACCCTCTTGCGTTTTTTGGGCTTTTAATACTTACATCATACCATAAATTTTCTTCGCTGCTCCAAACCTTGTTTCGGCAATGAGTTCCATAGGCATGGCCACATAAAATAGCTGTGGCAAACAATAACATAATACTTTTTGTGAGAAACGAAGACCCAAGCCAGGGCGCAAATTGCCTGCACAACAATACGCCGCCCCATACCGTTGCCATTGTTAAACCAATGTATCCAAAAAACGGACGATGATCGTTCAGCACTTCGGCTAATGAAAAGATACTTGATGATGGAATGAGGCTAATGAAAAACCAAAGCAGCCCGAATGTAATTGGGCGAGTTGATTTGTATTTCGATAGAACAAGCCCAAGCATAATTAAGCTACCAACTATTAAAACGCCTGCTATTACCCGATCATCAAAAATAGTCCAGATCAATTCCCAATCTGTGTCGGCAGAAAGATTAAACGGCAGAAAAAAATTATTGATATAATGAACAATAACAAAGGGTTGAGTAATAAGATAATAATACCATTTGCCTCCGCCCGGAAACCATGAAGGCGGAGTCATGATGCGGGAAAAATAAAAATAGACAAGCCCAATTAGAACTGCCGGTAACGCAACGCTTAGCGCTTTTATGAGTTTATGTCTTTGACCCCTTTTAAAAATATGGGTTAGCGACGATTCTTGCTCAAATAAAATGGTATAAACAAAAAGTAACGGGCCAAACATAACTGCGGGTTCTTTTACTAACATGCCAATAGTAAACGGAATAAGATAAATATACTTTGATCGCCAAGCAGGCCTATATATATAGATAATAAACGATAGAACAACCATTAAAGTTGAAAACGAATCGGAGCGCGCAATAATATAGTTGATTGTTTCGGCATTAGCCGTATGTAAGCAATAAAAAGAAGTGGCAAACAAAGACAAATATTTATTCCATGAACTGATTTGTGTACTGTTGAAAATGCTGAGGAAGAAAAAAAACAATAACACCCCTAACACAAAGTAGCTGATAAATATAGAAAGGTGGAAAGAACATGGAACGGGATCGGGAGCGCCTCCAATATAGTAATCAATGGCGTTAAGGGTTGTAAGCATGGGTCTGTAGGCTTGATTGGCGGGCAGAGAGCTGGTGGTGTGCGCATCTTTAAAAAACAACGGAATATTTTTTATATTTCTAATGGAACTATTACTTACAATAGTATGGTCATCATCAAAATGAAAAGGATTGTTAAAGTGATTGGAATAAGCCCACAATAATAAAATGAAAGTAGTAATTACAGAAACA
>JADLGT010000386.1 GCA_020849195.1 Bacteroidia bacterium | reverse complement strand
TTTAGCCGAAATATTGCATTAGTGCGCTGCACTTATACCAATTTGATTTATAGTTTTTCCAATCAATATTGGTATAGTGCCGATCGGATAGCTGTTTGGGCCAATGAAATTGGTCCATTACAGATATCACATCGGTATTAAATCTCAATACAAATCGGTTTCCTGAATCAAATCTTTTATATCCTGATATTGAATATTGTTCACCTTCACTTTTTCTGCATTGCGGGGTATGTCGCCATTGGTAGGTCCTCTATTATTATCGCCCGGATCAAACATGTTGTTCATGTCGAGCACATCGTACAGCTCATAGTTTTTATTAATTTTTCGCGAGGCTCCAAATCTTATGCTAGCTCCAATAGAAACAAATAGCGAAGGGGCAACCCTTGCATTAAAAAATGGTTGGTAGCCGGTTCCGTTTGCGTTGTCATTGTCGGCAAAGGCAATGTGGCGTTGCGTAACAAGCCCCATACTGAGGTTTAATGAAATATTTCTGTTTGGCCTGAAATCGAGTGTGTAACCGCTAATAAATTCAAAATGCCCAAATTGAATAGTGTTGTTTATTTTATTAAAAGATGAATCCGGATAAATAAAATTATATCGCCCTCCTACAGGTTTAACAAAAATACTTCCCCAAAATTTACTTCCCATCGGAAAATCGAAAGTAACACTTCGCGGAAGTTGAATACTTACATGCGCATCGTCGAGCGGACCAATACGGCAACCAATGAACGGCAAGTTGAGGCCTTCGCCAAACAAATATGTTTTGGTGTAACCCAATCGCCAACTGAAATTTTCGCTTACTGTTCGGTTGTAAACAATAGTTGCCGAATACCTCCACGTTGGTAGATATGTAAAATTATCTTCGGCCATAAATGGACTGATATCAAAAAACCATACATTTTTATTTCCAGAGCTATAAATGGTTCGTAATCCAATACCCATTTTATAAAACTCCGGACTTTTACTTAATCCTCCAAAATTTGTTTTGGCTGTTTCCGAATTTCCTGTGGCTAAAAAATGGAGTGTTGAAAGTGTAATACTATCCTTGCGAAACCATGTGTGCGTGTATAAAGGAACATAAACTCCAAGTATCGAAGATTTGAAGCCATAAGTGCTGAGCCGCTGTTTTTTTAAAATTTCTTTGTTGGGAGTTGCGTACGTATTTAAATAAATACACGGGCGTATATAACGCTTTATTTTTTTCGATTTTGAAGCAACAGTGCTGTCGTTTTGCAGGGCATTGCCTACAAACGGAATTGCTATAAAAAACAATAAAAATATGTAAGCACTTAAGAAGCGCATGGCGAGCCGATTTCGGTATTATTTATTGCGGGCTTTTTCCTGAATTTGTTTTAGCAGTTCTTTTTTATAATCTTCCTGTGCTTTATATAACATGGCTACTTTTTTAACGGATAATATTTTTTTAAATTGAGCGTGGTACTTTTTAATAACATCAAGTTCCTGCTGTCTGAAAATAATTTCTCCGTCAACAAGTTTTTCAAGCTCATTGTCGGAAACTTTTGAGGGGTCTTCCATAAGTAATTTTTTCTCATCTCTGTGCCGTTTCCGCAATGCGTCAAGCTCGGTTTCGTACTGGTTATAAATAGGCCAAAATACTTGCGCCTCCGCAGGCGTAAGCGATAACTTCTGTGTAATGAACGCCACTTTCATCGCCTCAAGTGATTCTTTGGTATAAGCAGATTGAGCGAACCCATGAAATGAAAACAGCAGCGTAACAAGCAACAGGCTAATTGGATGCAAAAGGTATTGTACTAATTTTTTATGTATAGATAAGGTATTCATCATTCTGTTTCATTCAATTCGTTCATCAATGTGTTCGCGTCAACATGGTTCTCTATCAGGTAATTCACAATATGCTCGTTCGATGCAATGCGTGTGTCGGCTTGGGAATCGGCTGCATCCTCTTCCGAAAGTGTTTCTTCAAGGGTTGATTCGTCAAAGTTCTCAATACGAACAAGGGGCGTTTTCTCCTGAAACTTAGGAGCCTCGGCAACTTGATCTCCGTTTGTAGGATTAGTTGTTGATTTGTCCCAGTAATATATTCCTAAAAAACAAACTATTATTACCGATGCAGCTACTGCAATGAGCTGCGATTTTTGTGTGAACCAATCGAGTCTTAGTATTTTTACTTGCCTGTTTTTACCTGCAAGTTTGTTTTGTATAGCCAGCGGCAGGCTTTCAAAATAATCGGCTGGTACTGTAAACGGATTTCCTTTCGGGAAAGCAGATGCAATAATTTCGTTTGTTATTTCCTGAGGAAGTTCTTCAAAATAATTGTTTGGAATATTAAATGTATCCTCTTTAATCAATTGGGCTGCACTTATTGCTGCCTCTATTTCGTTTGGCAACTCAGTAAAATAATCAGATGGAACTTCAAACGGGTTTTCGGTATTGAAGTCCGAAGTAATAGTATCAATCCGAACGTCATTAGACAACTCGCTAAAATAATTTGGTGGAACACAAAAGCAATTTTCCTTTTTTATTTTTGAAAGCAAAGGAGCATACTTTTCTAAGTTCTCAAAATCATCGGGTATGTTATTCAACTCATTCATTATTTCTTCGACTGTGTAATATCTAAAAGGTTTAATTGCCGTTCATATTAAATTCATAGTTATTACATTTCTTTTTTTAGGTATTCTTCAATTTTTATTACTGCATGATGGTAAGACGCTTTTAATGCGCCTACCGATGTTTCTAACACTTGAGACATTTCATTGTATTTCATTTCATCAAAGTACTTCATATTGAATACAATACGCTGCTTCTCCGGAAGTGTTAGTATAGCCACTTGAAGTTTCTTTTGAATCTCATCTCCTTTAAAATAATTGTCATCGGAAAGAGAGTTGGAAAGTCCGTATGACACATCGTCGAACGAAACAAATGCCTTTTTTTGTTTTAAAAAGGTAATCGACTCGTTTGTAGCAATTCGGTAAAGCCATGTGTACAGTTGAGAGTTTTCTTTAAAATTAGCTAAGGACTTCCAAACTTTAATAAACGTATTTTGTATTACATCGTTGGCGTCGTCGTGGTCAATAACAATTCTGCGAATATGCCAATAAAGCTTTTTCTGATACTTGTGTACAATGAGGTTGAATGCGGAATTGCGGGTTTCTTCGCTACGAAACTGTTCAAGTAATTCTTTGTCCGAGTAGTCTTCCATTTGGCAGGGTAGTACAAATTTTGTTATGTGCTTCCCGGAATTTTAAAGCGTAAAATCATTATTTATCGAACTAATTTTTTCTTGCTATTGCTTTCATTGCCGCATCCACAATATTTTCAGATTCCAAGCCATATTTTTTCATTAATTCGTCGGGCGTTCCGCTTTCGCCAAAAGTATCTTTTATTGCTACGGGTTCAACCGGAGCGGGATTTTTTTTCGCAAGCAATTGCGAAATGCTGTCGCACAGCCCTCCGTTTTCCTGATGCTCTTCGGCTGTAACAACACATTTCGTTTTTCGTACACTCTTTAAGACAGCTTCTTCGTCCAAAGGTTTAATGGTGTGGATATTTATAAGTTCGGCGTTTATTCCTTTTAACTCTAACTGTTCGCAGGCCTGTATAGCTTTCCAAACTAAATGGCCGGTTGCAAAAATGCTTACATCTGCACCCTCGTTCAATAACACAGCTTTTCCAATTTCGAATTGTTGATTTGCCGGAGTACAAACAGGCACTGCCG
>JADLGT010000385.1 GCA_020849195.1 Bacteroidia bacterium | reverse complement strand
GGAAAAGTATAAAATCGCCGACCTGCTTAAATCTGCCGAACTAGGCAAAGAGGTTACCGTAAGGGGATGGGTACGAACAAAACGTGGCAATAAGAATGTAGCATTTGTTGCCGTAAATGATGGCTCGGTTATCCATAATATACAAGCCGTTGTTGATTTGACTAAAATAGCAGAAGACGCATTAAAATACGTAAGCACCGGAGCATGTGTTGTTGTTACCGGCACCTTGCTTCAGTCGCAGGGACAAGGGCAGTCGGTAGAAATACAAACTTCCAAGATAGAAGTAGTTGGCGCTGCAGACGACACTTTTCCGTTACAGAAAAAAGGACATACACTTGAGTTTTTGCGCGAGATAGCACACCTGCGTCCGCGTACAAATACATTTGGCGCTGTGTTGCGCATACGTCATCACATGGCATTTGCCATACATAAATTTTTTAACGATAGAGGATTTTTTTATTTACACGCTCCTATTATTACCGGTACCGATGCCGAGGGCGCAGGAGAGATGTTTCATGTAACAACGCTCGATATTGACAAGCCTCCACGCAACTCCGACGGAAACATAGACTACAAGCAAGATTTTTTTGGAAAACAAACAAGCCTTACCGTATCGGGGCAGTTAGAAGGCGAGTTGGCCGCAACTGCTTTAACACTTGTTTATACTTTTGGTCCTACATTTCGTGCCGAGAACTCGAACACGCCGCGCCACCTTGCCGAATTTTGGATGATAGAACCCGAAATGGCATTTTATGATATTAACGATAATATGAACCTTGCAGAAGAGATGCTCAAATACCTTGTGCAGTACGCATGTGAACATTGCAAAGACGATTTACAGTTTTTAAACAATATGTATGACAAGGACTTGCTTAACCGGCTCAACACACTTGTTAATAGCACATTTAAACGTATTACATATACTCAGGCAATAGACACTCTGATTGCATCGGGAAAAAAATTTGAATTTAAACCTGAATGGGGAAGCGACTTACAAAAGGAGCATGAAAATTTTTTGGTCGAACAGTATAAAGTTCCGGTGATTGTAACAGATTATCCGAAGCAAATTAAAGCGTTTTATATGAAACAAAACGAGGATGGGAAAACTGTGCGTGCGATGGATATATTGTTTCCTTATGTTGGCGAAATAATAGGAGGTTCGCAGCGCGAAGAAAATTATGACAAGCTGTTTGCCCGTATCAAAGAAATGAATATAAATGAAGAAAGTTTGTGGTGGTATCTCGAAACCCGCAAGTATGGAACCTGTGTTCATAGTGGTTTTGGGCTTGGTTTTGAACGCTTAATATTATTTATTACCGGCATGAGCAACGTGCGCGATGTTATTCCTTTTCCAAGAACTCCAAAGAACGCAGAGTTCTAACCGACATTGCTTATATTACTCCTGCCTTATTCGTATATTCGTATAAATTCGCTATTTGTAATTTATGTTAAAGCAGAGTTTAAGTCAGAAGCTACTTCAAAAATTATCGCCCCAGCAAATTCAACTTATGAAAATGCTGCAACTGCCTACCATTGCCCTTGAACAACGCATTAAGGAAGAGTTGGAGGCAAATCCTGCACTTGAAGAGGGTGAGGAAGCAGAGGATGAGATAAATAATGAGGAGGATGAAATTATTGCAGACGATGCAGCCGATGGTGAAAACGAAGAAGCCGGAGTGGAGGAAGATTTTTCGGTGGAAGATTATATGGACGAAGATGAAGGCGAATCGTATAAGCTCAAGACAAATAATGTAGGACCTGATGATGAGCGAAAAGAAATTCCCATTACATCATCAATAACGTTACAGGAAATACTCGAAAATCAACTTGGGCTGCAAAGTTTGGATAACCACCAGTATCAGGTTGCTTTGTATTTAATAGGTAACATTGATGACGATGGCTACTTACGCCGCGATCTTGCATCGGTTGTTGACGATATTGCTTTTTCACAAAACATAACTACCACGGAAGAAGAGTTGAACGAAATGTTGCACATTATTCAACAGTTTGATCCTCCCGGTGTAGGTGCCCGCAATTTGCAGGAGTGTTTATTGCTGCAACTTCTGCGAAAAGATCAGAAACAAGAAGTTGTACAACTTGCAATTAAAGTTGTTCAAACGCAGATGGCAGAGTTTTCGAAAAAGCATTACGACAAAATGGGAAAGAACTTAGCTATTTCGGAAGTCCGATTAAAAGAGGTTGTTCACGAAATTTTAAAGCTCAATCCAAAGCCCGGTAACTCCGGCAGCGATTCGCAAAAAAGCATACAAGAAATAATTCCCGACTTCATGCTTTTTAATAACGACGGCACTTTTGAGTTATCGCTCAATTCTCGCAATCAGCCCGAGTTGCGTATCAGCAAAGACTATCGGAATATGTTGGACGATTATTCAAAAGAAAAAAACAAACAAAGCAAAGAAGCCTCGTCGTTTGTACGCCAAAAAATTGAAAGTGCCAAATGGTTTATTGATTCCATCAGACAAAGAGAAAATACACTTATGGCCACCATGCGCGCAATTATGGAATACCAGTTCGATTATTTTCTTGAAGGCGACGAAACCAAATTAAAGCCAATGATATTAAAAGATATTGCCGACCGTACAGGATTGGATATCTCTACTATATCGCGCGTTACCAATAGTAAGTATGTGCAAACGCAATTCGGCACACTTCCCCTGAAATCATTTTTCTCCGAATCATTGTCAACCGATACCGGCGAAGAGGTATCATCGAAAGAAGTAAAAAAAATACTGCAAGACAATATTGCGGTAGAAGACAAAAAGAAACCGCTTACAGACGATGCACTCACAAAACTACTCACCAAAAAGGGCTATAACATTGCCCGGCGTACAGTTGCTAAATACCGCGAACTGCTTGGAATACCCGTAGCGCGGATGAGAAAGGAACTGTAAAAAAAACCTTCTGTCAGACTAAGTATCGACTATTACACAGTATTTGCTACTCAAAAAATATTTTAACGGACCATTGTTTATTTTGAATCTTTTGTACTGAACAGTAATAATTCGTAATGTTTTCCACAGTCGTAGTTTTTAAGTCCCAAATTTAAATTTGTGTATTTTCATGCGTAAGGCGAGAAATTAATTAAAAATAAAGCTATATTAGCAGCCTGAAATTAGGCAGAACAAAAAAACAAAAAAATAAAATAAAACCATCAAAAATGAAAAAGTCAATTATCGCACTAACATTAACATCATTGTTTTGTGCAAACGCATGGGCTAAAGTAAGAACGGTAAGTCAG
>JADLGT010000384.1 GCA_020849195.1 Bacteroidia bacterium | reverse complement strand
GTACAGGAAATATTTGTGAAGGGTTTAGAAATTCGCCTACTCTGTCGGGACGAGAAACATAACGAACAATTCCTGCTTTGTCAATAAGAAAAGAAGCCGGCAGCGGAATTCCTATATCATAGGTTTCAGCAAAATTATTTTTATATTCGGATAGTTGAACGCCATAAGTCATTGCTGTTTGCTGATTTTCGTCCGATAAAATATTAAATGCCGTTCCTAGTTTTTTAAGCATTTCTTTGTTTACTCCTACAGGGTCGGGGCCTATTGCCATAATCAATACATTTTTTTCATTGAATTTATTTTTATTTTTTTCGTACGTCCTAAGCATCATGTGGCAGCCGGGGCACCAGTCGCCACGAACAAATATGAGTAATAAATGTCGGCCTTTTAGGCTTGCGAGATTGATTGTTTGATTTTGTTCATCGGGCAGTGAAAAGTCAGGAGCAGGAGAACCTATCTCTACCTTATATCCGCCTCTGCTTCCCTTTAGCATTTGTTGAGCGTCATTAAGTAAGTTATATGCCTGTGCACAGGCAAACAGAATTAGTGGTGCCGGAAAAATCCATTGCTGCCATGTTGCTTTCACAATAATATTTCCGAAAATCCATAGCATCAACGACAGGGTAAGCAATAAAGGTTCGAGCCAGGGGTAAGCGGTATAAGAAAATATTTTAAAAAAAATAAATCGTATAATTGGAACCGATGCTGCAAACAAAAGTGAAAAAGTTAAATAAGGGAATGAGTTGAAAGGAAACTCAACAGAAAAACCGAGTAGCAATGTTGAAGCATAAATTACAGTAAACTGGTACTTGCTTGTGTAAATAAAAAATTCTTTTATTGCAGAAAAAAATTCAGCAATGCACAAAATAGCAGCTATAAGATAAAAGTTGAAAAAAAGTAATACGAATGCCGTAAGGAATAGGAGAACTGCAAGGGTTGTGGTTTTATGAATTTGTGCCATTGATGAAGAGGAAAGTCAATTCAAATATAGCAAAACGCTTTGGGTATTATTCCTACTTTTACATATTATTGTAAATGCAGTTTCAATATAGTTAATGGAAGAAAATGCGCATAGCGAATGGTTCTGTAACTGGTTTAATACGCCGTATTATCATATTTTGTATAAGAACCGCAATATTAGCGAAGCTAAAAATCTTATCGACCATTTGCTTTCAAAAATTTCGTTGCCGGCCGGTGGCAGAATTGCAGACATTGCCTGTGGGCGCGGCAGGCACGCTGTCTATCTTAACAAAAAAGGATTTGATGTAACCGGAATTGATATTTCGGAAGCAAGTATTGAATATGCGAAGAAAGATGAAAACGATACCTTGCATTTTGCAGTACATGATATGCGTCGGACATTTGTTACCAATTATTTTGATGCCGTTTTTAATTTGTTTACAAGCATGGGATATTTTAAAACCGATCGCGAAAATGAACATGCCGTTAAAACTATGAGCCTTGCACTCAAAAAGAATGGCGTAGTGATAATTGATTTTTTTAACGCTCAAACTGCTGTAAAAAATATTGTTCCGCAGGAAGAAAAAAATATAGAAGGCATCCTGTTCTCAATTAATAAACATATCGAAAAAAATATTCTTGTAAAAAACATTTCCTTCGATGCAGAAGGGAAACATTATGAATTTTCCGAACACGTTCGGATGATTACCTTAAAAGATTACGAGCGTTATTTTAATGAAACAGGACTTAAAATTCTAAATTTATTTGGCGATTATGCACTTAATCCGTTTTCGCCTCATCAATCCGAAAGATTAATTATTGTTGGTTTAAAGAAATGAATTGGATAGTGTATATCGTTTTGTTTTTTGGCGCTCTACTAAGCGGATTAAGTGTGCTGTGGTTAACAGTGAGTTCAAAAAATCTTAAACTAATTTTATCTTTCAGCGGCGCCTACCTATTCGCAATATGTGCGCTTCACCTTATTCCCGAAATTTATTCGGACGGAGGAAAGACAGCAGGTATTTATATTTTAGCCGGATTTTTTTTACAAATATTACTTGAATTTTTTTCAGAAGGTATAGAGCATGGACACATACACAAGCATAGCATTAAGTCGTTTCCCACAGCAATAATGCTGAGTCTTTCTATTCATTCGTTTTTGGAAGGAATGCCCTTACAAGAAATGGGTCAATTAAGTGAAAATGGTAAGCAACTTTTGGCAGGTATTCTACTTCACAACATACCCATTGCAATAGCTTTAATGACAATGCTGCTTGAATCGAAAGCAAGTAAAACACTTGCCATAATTGCCCTACTTGTTTTTTCCGCCATGGCTCCATTGGGTGCGCTTAGTAGTTATTACATTGGTTTTTCGATAAGTAATTTTGCCGACTATTTCAATAATATTATGGCTGTGGTAGTAGGCATTTTCCTTCACATTTCAACTACTATACTTTTTGAGTCGAGCGAGAATCACAGATTTAATCTTCTTAAATTTTTAGTAATATTATTTGGCGCAGGGCTAGCTTTGTTTAGTTTTTGAACGAACTTGTTAAATTGCGTTTCGCTATGAAAGGCATGAAAAGCCGTCTCGACTTTGGCAAGGATTCGGATAGCCAGGTTTGAACTATCCGCCAAAGATTTCGGTGAACGAAAATGTTTTTTTCAGGCGAACTCCTCTTTCGGATTGTTCAACAATACAACATTCATTTACAGGGTCGTGTTCAAAAAATAAAATAAATTCGTTTTGAGCAGCCTCGTTCATAAACGGTTCTTTTTCTTGTAAAGTAAGTAAAGGGCGGGTATCATAAGCCATTACATAAGGTAGCGGAATATGTCCGGCGGAAGGAAGCAGGTCGGCCATGAAAATAATATTTTTCCCTTTATAATTAATCTGAGGCAGCATCATGGCATCGGTGTGGCCGC
>JADLGT010000383.1 GCA_020849195.1 Bacteroidia bacterium | reverse complement strand
CCGGTATTTTTTCTTTTTTCTCCAGAGGCAATTCATCATTTTGTTTTTCAATTTATAAAAATAGTTTGTGCTATACCGGGCGTCCCATCACTTATTCGATTGTTCTATGTCATTAAGAATAAAAAACTTGAACGAAAAATATTCGGTATAACATTTTCCAACCCTGTTGGATTAGCCGCCGGTTTCGATAAAGATGCGAAACTGTTTGATGAGCTATCTTATTTTGGTTTCGGCTTTGTAGAAATTGGAACAATCACTCCCCTACCCCAGCCCGGCAATGATAAACCGCGTATGTTTCGCCTGCCTAAAGATAAAGCACTCATTAACCGTATGGGATTTAATAATGAAGGTGCAGCAGCAGCATTACAAAGACTTCGACAAAAAAAATCAAAAATAATTATTGGCGGGAATATTGGTAAAAATAAATCTACCCTAAACGAAGAAGCTGTAAATGACTATGAAAAATGTTTTGAAACTTTATTTAACAATGTTGATTTTTTTGTGTTGAACGTAAGCTCTCCAAACACACCGGGGTTGCGCCAATTGCAGGACAAAGAACCGCTCACTCAGCTGCTTGCTCGTATTAAAGAGTTAAACTCAAAAAAAAATAATCCGAAGCCCATACTCTTGAAAATAGCTCCAGACCTTACCAACGAGCAACTCGATGATATAATTAGCATTGTACTAACAACAAAAATTGATGGAGTTGTGGCAACAAATACTACCATCAACCGTTCTGAACTCCATACTTCAAATTCAAAGATTAAAACTATAGGAGCCGGCGGATTAAGCGGGAAGCCTTTGTTTAAGCGAAGTATAGAGGTGATTCGATACTTATGCGAAAAATCGGGCAATGCTTTTCCTATAATTGGCGTTGGTGGCGTGCATACTTCTGCCGATGCCATAGAAATGTTGAAAGCCGGAGCCGCGCTGGTTCAGGTGTACACAGGGTTTATTTACGAAGGGCCTGCTATTGCCAAACAAATTAATAAATCAATATTGAAAAATGGTTTATAACAAAATTACATCGTCTGTTATTTCCAAATTGAAAACAATTGTCGGCGATAAATATGTATTTACTTCGGCAGATACATTGGAAAATTATTCGCACGACGAAACAGAAGATTTGCGTTACCTGCCCGAGTTAGTTATAAAGCCTCGCTCTACTTCCGAAATATCGGAGATTTTAAAATTGTGTAATGCCGAAAAAATTCCTGTAACGCCACGCGGTGCCGGAACGGGCTTGAGTGGCGCTGCATTGCCGGTATATGGCGGAATTGTACTCGCTATGGAACGTTTCAATCGTATCCTACAAATTGACGAACGTAATTTACAGGCAACTGTTGAACCAGGTGTAATAAATGAAGTATTTCAGAATGCAGTAAAAGAAAAAGGATTGTTTTACCCTCCCGATCCTGCAAGCAAAGGAAGTTGTTTTTTAGGCGGCAACCTTGCTCTTTCATCGGGCGGCCCCAAAGCCGTAAAATATGGAGTTACCAAAGAGTACGTACTCAATTTAGAAGTTGTGTTACCTACCGGAGAAATTATTTGGACAGGAGCTAATGTTTTGAAAAACTCCACGGGCTATAATTTAACACAGTTGATGGTAGGAAGCGAAGGAACTTTGGGAGTAATAACTAAAATTATTTTTAAGTTGATACCGCTTCCCGAAAAAACAATTGTTATGCTCGTTTCTTTCCCTTCTCCCGAAAAGGCCTGCGAATCGGTACCTGCTGTTTTTAGAGCCGGAATTACGCCAAGCGGAATGGAATTTATGGAAAGAGATGCCATTGACTGGACGATTAAATATGTTGACGACATTTCTCTGCTTATTGAACCTCATGTACGTGCTCATTTGTTAATTGAACTGGATGGAAATGATTTGGATGTTATGATGCGCGATGCCGAAAAAATAAGCGCAATAATGACCCAACATGAATGCAGTGATATTTTGTTTGCCGATACAGAAGAACAGAAACAAAACTTATGGAAGTTGCGCCGGAAAGTTGGGGAGGCTGTAAAATCAAATTCGATTTATAAAGAAGAAGACACTGTTGTACCGCGTGCCGAGTTGCCTGCACTTTTAACAGGTGTGAAAAAGATCGGGAAAAAATATGGATTCAAATCTGTTTGTTACGGTCATGCCGGCGATGGTAACCTTCATGTAAACATTATTAAGGACACTATGAGCGATGACAAATGGAATAATGATTTAACCAAAGGAATTCGCGAACTGTTTGAGTTGTGTGTGAAACTTGGTGGCACTATTTCCGGCGAACACGGCATAGGCTGGGTTCAGAAAAATTACATGGATGTGGCTTTCGATCCCAAATCAATAGAGTTGCAAAAGGCTATAAAAAATTTATTCGACCCTAACGCTATTATGAACCCTGGAAAAATGTTTGTATAAACGAGGGATGAAAAATCGAATTTTTATTTATTTCCACCGGCTTCTTTTAATGCTAAAAACATTTCATTAAACCGTTCTACAACTTTTGTAATAAAAATTTCATCCAACATCCTGTCGATTCCCTCCACTCCGCTTACTTCGGCTTGATTGATTTTAAAAACTTGCTCCATGTTTCCGGCTTCAAATTTTATTATGAACTTATCGTTCATTTGAAAAACAGAAGTAGAAACTTTCGGATGTTTATTTAGGGTAGCAATTACACGCATTATTTGCGTCTATGTTTTTTGTTTTTTCTTTTTTGCGGCAGGAAATAAAATGTTATTAAGAATAAGCCTGTAGCCCGCAGAGTTGGGATGAAGGTTCAAGTCCGTCGGTGGATCTTCTACCCTGTGTTTGTAATCTTCGGGGTCGTGCCCTCCATAAAAGGTAAACATTCCT
>JADLGT010000382.1 GCA_020849195.1 Bacteroidia bacterium | reverse complement strand
GGTAACAACAGGTGTTTGAGTTTTAGTTTCCGTTTCCGTTTTAGTTTGTGCATGAGCAAAAACCAAAAGAAACGACATCAATAAAACAAAAATGAATTTTCGCATGAGAAATTATTTTATATCAACTATTTCCATTTCAAAAAGCAAAGGCGAATAAGGAGGAATATGTCCCATACCTTGCGAACCATAACCAAGTGCGGAAGGAACAACGAGTAAAACCTTTTGACCTTTTTTCATTTTCAGCAGGGCTTCTTCCCAACCGGGGATTACCTGACCTTTGCCAACCGAAACATCAATTGGTTTGCCATCGTGCATATCGGTAGCATCAAAAACTTGTCCGTTTAAAAATTTGCCGGAATATTTTACCGAAGCCGTTTGACCTTCAGCAATTTCTTTGCCCGTGCCCTCTTGCATGGTTACAATATACAAGCCCGATTCGGTAGGAGACACCGAAATATTGTTTTGTTGAATAAACCGCTCTAAATCTTTTTTTTCTTTTTGACTCATTTCGTTGAGCAACTCTTCCTGTGTTTTAACCGAATGTAATTTTACATAAAATGTAAGCATACTTCCTTTAGCAATATATTTGGGCAGTTCTTTTACCCGAAACGTTTTAAAATAAACCGAGTCGGCACTAATTTTAAAACTGGCGCTATCGCCTTCTTTCATTGTTGTTAAAGCTTCTTCCAAACTGCCTTTGAAGGATGATCCAAAAACCGGCTGAGAAATAATTCCGTGGTCGGATTCTTTAATGGAGGCCGAATTAAATATCATGGAGTCCTTGTCGTTGTAATAGCTTAAGGAAACCGCAGCCACCTCGCCTGTTTTAAGCTGCCTTGCTGTTTCGTTGCGTACAAAAAATTTGGAGTACAAGCCCGTTGGTGATTTTTCGTAACCGGGATAAGCAGCATCGCCTAAACATGCTGCCAATAAAAGTGTTACTGCTGAAACATTTAAGCCCGACTTTAGTGTTTTTAGTGTGTTCATTTATTTACATTAATAAGTTCAACTTCATATAAAACGGTAGTGTTTGGCGGAACAATTCCTGTTGATGAACCAAACTCGCCATAAGCGAGGTACGAAGGTATAATAAATTTCGCTCGCCCTCCAGCTCTCATCATTTTTATACCTTGTTGCAATCCCCATATTACTTGAAACTCGTCACCTATGGTAAACTCGAAAGGTTTATTTTCTTGTGTGGCATCAAATTGCTGCCCGTCGAGAAAGTAACCTTTATATTTTATTGCAACCGAAAGCCCTGTATCGGCTTTCAACCCTTTGCCTTCCGCTAAAGAAATATAATACATTCCATTAGGTTGTTGTAAGGCATTTAAATTATTGTTGGTTAAATAATGTTTTATCCTTCGTTGCTCTTCCACTTCCCATGACATACTCAGATCTTCTGCTTTTTTAATCTCTTCGGCAAGGGCTTTTTCGTCAAGAATTGCTTGCAACTTTACTTCTACTTTCAGCAAGCTGTTTTTAGTTAAGAAACCGGGAAGGCTACGGTGAAAAAAATTACTAAAAACATCGGTGGCTTCAACAATAAAAGCCATGCTATCACCTTCGCACATTTGCATAAAGGCTTTACCCAATTTACCGGATAAAGGCACATCTTCGGTTTTAAAAATTATAACCCCCGATGGATTTATATTGTGTGTAGATAGAAATACGGAGTCGTTAAGCGTTTTATAGACCATCGACAATTTAAGGTATTCGTTTCGTGTTGGTTTTTGTTTGCTGTCGCCAAAGGCGAGAAGTTTGTAATACAAATCTGCATCCATTTTCGTAAACCCGGGAAATTTTTCATTCGAATGTTTGCAGGAAAAAAGAAACAGAAAAAAAATTAATGTGGCGAAATGTTTAAGTTTATTCATACATCAGCGTAATGACAAAAGTTCAATATCATACAATACACTGGACTTTGGAGGTATTTTGTTTCCATCGCCTGCAAGACCAAAGGCAAGATGCGACGGTAAAATAATCATTGCTTTATCGCCTACACTTAAATAGGTTATTACTTCGTGAAGTCCTGTTTCGGTATTGTCTCCGCCTATTACAAACTGTTTTGGTCCATTCTTTTCGGAAGTGTAGCACAATGTTCCGTCCAACAAATATATTTTGTAAGCTATTCGTGCCATTTGTCCTGATTGCGCCACACCTCCTTCGCCATGTTTGTATATCATGTAACGTGCTCCGGTACCCGTAGTAATCATGTTCCAATTTTTAAACTTCGCGTATTGATCTATTTCTTCTGACTCTCTTTTAACCGATAATTTATTGGCATTGATGAGAGGTTCGCGCAAGCTGTCGAAATTTATTATTTTACGAGAAGTATTTCCGGAACTACAGGCAAGCAAAGCAACAATTACGAAGAGAAAAAGATTACGTATAAAAAACATACTTATTATTTGCTGTTCAGTTGTTTGGAAAAACGAGGTAATATTCCGATGAATTTATCAATTGTTTGATCGAATGTAAGTTCACTCTGACCTCCGGCTGCGTTCTTGTGACCACCACCATTGAAGTGTGCGCGGGCAAATTTATTTACATCAAAATTACCTTTCGAACGGAAGGAAGTTTTTACCATCCCATCGCGCTCGGCAAAAAATGCGGCAAAACGTATTCCGCGAATAGCTAAACAGTAATTCACCAATCCTTCGGTATCGCCTTTTTTATAATTAAAGCGCAGGTGTTCTTCAGCCGACAGGCTGATGATGGCCGTCCGGTATTCAGAAAAAACTTTCATCTTTTCGTAAAGGCAATAACCCATTAATTTCAGCTTGTCGGCTGTGCTGTCGTCAAAAATTTTGTTGTATGTATCCGATCCGCTGGCACCGGCATCAATAAGATTGGCTACTATGCGGTGTGTGTTTGCCGTTGTAGATGGAAATCGAAAAGAGCCTGTATCCGTCATAATACCTGTGTACAAACATTCGGCAACTTGTTTGTTAAGTAATTTTTTATAGCCCATATCATCCATGAACTCATAAATTAACTGTGCCGTCGAAGATGCCTGAACATCGTGGTAAAGAAAATCGGCAAAATTGCTTGGCTGTGGATGGTGATCGACAATCATTTTTTTTGCATCACTTTTTTCAACTTCATCTCCTAACTTATCAATTCGTTGTAATGAGTTAAAATCTAAAAAAAAAATAAAATCGGCAGAAGCTATCTTTTTGGTCGGTT
>JADLGT010000381.1 GCA_020849195.1 Bacteroidia bacterium | reverse complement strand
TCGGTAGAAATTATATCGACCTCAAAAGCAGCCTTGAGTTTATTGGTAAGTTCGTTCAACAAAATAGTTTCCATAACATTTACTCTAATCCATATTTCATTTGCAAGGCCTTGTATTCGGGCGAACTGCGTCTGCGCAGCGATTCGTTTTCGACCAATTTTTGAATTTGTAAAAGTCCGTCGATAACCTGCTCGGGTCGCGGGGGACAGCCTGGAATGTAAACGTCAACCGGTATGATACGATCGATGCCCTGTAAGACACTGTAGGTATCAAAAATACCTCCGCTGGAGGCGCAAGCTCCCATACTAAGTACCCATTTCGGCTCGGCCATTTGCTCATATACCTGACGTAATATGGGTCCCATTTTTTTGGCAATGGTTCCCATAACCATTAGTAAATCGGCTTGGCGCGGAGAAAAACTTAAACGTTCGGAACCAAAACGACCAAGGTCGTAATGAGAAGCCATTGTAGCCATAAATTCAATTCCGCAACATGACGTAGCAAAAGGCAATGGCCAAATGGAATTTTTACGAGCCATACCTACAGCTTTATCAAGAGTGGTTGCGAAAAAACCCGGACCTTCGTAGCCCGGAGGGGCTATTTCAACATTAGGCTTAACTATTTTATTTTCTGCTCCCATTATTTCGACTCTGGTTTACACATTACTATTCGCTTGTTCATCACTCCCACTTCAATGCTCCTTTTTTTATTATATAAATAAACCCGACAAGAAAAAAAGCGACAAAGGTCATCATTTCAAGAAAGCCCAATAAGCCAAGTGCTTTAAAGTTTACTGCCCAAGGGTACATAAATATTACTTCAACATCGAAGAGTACAAATAAGATGGCGACAAGAAAATATTTAACAGAAAAGGGTGAACGGGCATTGCCTTGCACTTCAATACCACATTCAAATGACTCTTGCTTGGTGTTTGTTTTGCGCTTCGGACCTAACAGGTGGCTTACAAGCATAGTGGTAACAACAAATCCTGCGGCAACAATAAACATGAGGGCAATCGGCACGAAATCCAAAGCGGGAGTATTCATATACATTAGAAATTACCGCGTTAAATTTAATAACATTTGTTAAGAACGGCTAACTTTTTTATTAAAAAAACAAGAATTCAGTTTAAGTGTTTTTGGAAAAAATCATGTAGGTTTGAGTATGTATAAGATGTGTAAACACATACCGAAGAGTGTCATTGTTATGCTCATTGGTGCGCAGCTCTTTTTTGCAAACAGCCTTTCGGCTCAAAACCGACAAAAAATAGATTCGTTATATGCGTTGGAAAGGACGGCGAAAAATGACACTTCGCGAGTAAAACTGCTTAACGCCATTTGCCAGGAATATTTACTGAGTGAACCGGAAGTCGCATTCGACTATGCCAATCAGGCTTTCGAGCTTGCTAATAAATTACAGTTTCATAGAGGTAAAGCGTATGCGTACCGCAATATTGGCCTTTATCGGTTTAACCATAACGAGTTTAATACCGCAATTGACGAGCATTTAAAGGCATTAGATATTTTTGAAAAATTGAATGACAGAAAAGGGATGTTATTGAGCTATAACAGCCTTGGATTAATTTATTACAAGCAGGGTTACTACCCTTTAGCCATTAGAAATTATTTGAGTGTTCTTGCTTTGCTGGAAGAGATCGGCGATAAAATGGCCATTGCCGACAACTACACCAATATTGCAAAAATATATTGTAAAGACGGCAACTACACTCAGGCACTCGATTATTTGCAATCCTCTCTTAAAATCCAGCTCGAACAAAACGATAAAGCCGGCTTGAGCGAAAACTATAATAACATAGGTAATATTTATTACGATAAAAAAAATTATGCGCTTGCACTTGAGTATTATAAAAAAGCATTACGGTCGAGGGAAGAGGCGAATAGTTCCGATCCGCTTGCTTTAGCCGAATGTTATAATAATCTCGGAAATGCTTATCTGCAAATGAATACGCTTGACTTTGCATTAGAGTTCCAGCAGAAAGCACTAAAAATTCAACAGAAGCAGCACGATGATTTAGCTACTGCCGCTACATATAATAACCTCGGATTGGTTTACGGTCGCACAGGTAAAGAGACCGAGGCTATTCGGAATCACAATAGGGCTATTGAAATTGGAACCGCTCTCAACAATCACGAAATACTTAAAGAAGCTTATGGTGGCCTCTCATCAATTTATGCTAAACAAAATAATTTCCCCAAAGCGTATCAATATTATTTATTGTACAGTGCCTCAAAAGACGTTGTGCTGAACAAAGAGAATACCCGAAGCATGACAGAAATAAATGCCAAATATGAATTTGATAAAAAAGAAAAAGAAAACGAACTGCTAGTGAAAGATAAACAAAACCAGGCACTGGAAGCCAGAAGACGGCAAACAGTTATTTATTCTTTAATTGTTATTCTGTTTATTGTTGTGCTGTTGAGTGTGTTTATTTTCATCAGCTATAGACAAAAGAAAGCAGTAATCAGAGAGCTGGCCGAAAAAAACGGAATTATTTTAAAGCAAAAAGAGGAGGGGGAAAAAGAAAAAAAACGATCGGAGGAACTTTTGTTAAATATATTACCTACCGAAACGGCCGAGGAGTTAAAAAATTACGGGAAAGCTGCGCCTCGCTCGTACAAAATGGTTACGGTTTTATTTACCGACTTTAAAGGCTTTACCACCATTGCCGAAAAATTAACGCCTGAACAATTGGTATATGAGCTGGATTACTGCTTCAGAAAATTCGACGAAATTATGGGTCGGTTTGGTATTGAAAAAATAAAAACGATAGGTGATGCGTACATGTGTGCCGGTGGCATACCCATACGTAACCGCAGTAATCCTGTTGATGTGTTGCTGGCTGCTTTTGAGATGCAGGAATTTATTGAGGAGTGGAAAAAAGAAAAAATAGCAAAAGGAAAAGAGTTTTGGGAAATACGTATAGGACTTCATACAGGCCCTGTGGTGGCGGGTATTGTGGGCAGCAAAAAATTTGCGTACGATATATGGGGCGATACCGTTAATACGGCTTCGCGGATGGAGTCGAGCGGCGAAGCCGGAAAAATTAATATATCCGGAACCACACATAGCTATGTAAATATGTTTTTCGACTGCACGTTTCGCGGAAAAATAACTGCAAAAAACAAAGGCGAAATAGAAATGTATTTTGTTGAACGGATCAAACCTCGCTTGTCGGTTAACCTCGAAGGACGAAAGCCCAATGACGATTTCTTCAAGTTGCTCTCAACTAATTTGGCCAACCGCATGAACTACAAAGATGCCGGCCAGCACATTATAAAATTACTATCCGAGTTTTTACCCGAGTCGCTTACGTATCACAACATTCATCATACACTTAATGTGTGTAGCGCGGTGGAGCGGATAGGCAAACAAGAAGGAATTGAAGGCGAACAAATTGACCTTTTGAAAACAGCCGCACTATTTCATGACGCAGGATTTATACGTAGGTATGATAATAACGAAGAAATTGGAGTTGAAATAGCGCGCGAGGTTTTGCCACAGTATGGCTACAGTAAAAAACAAATTGAAGTTGTTGCTCGATTAATTATGGCTACAAAAATACCTCAACAACCCAACGATCTTCTTGAGCAAGTTATGTGCGATGCCGACTTGGATTACCTTGGCCGCAACGACTTCCACGACATTTCCGACTCACTCTGTAAGGAAATGATTACACAAGGAAAAATTAATAATAAGCGCCAGTGGGATGAAATCCAAATTCGTTTTCTTGGGCATCATAAGTATTTTACTTCTACCACAATTAAGCGCCGAGAAGAAAAAAAGAAATTATATCTCGAAGAAATAAAATCTCGGTTTGCCGCCGGAAATTACGAAGACCACCAAGCTGCATCAGACAAAACACGCACTTGAAAATAGTTGCGTTGTAAAGAAACATTCCTGTGCAATTGCAAACAATAGCTGCGCATAATCAATACTGATATTTATCATATCCGTTGTTGACCAAACTCATTTGGCCGACTATTTCCTTTGGAGACCTTTGTTATATAAATATTAAAATACTGAAGCCATGAACACAACAATTCATTCAGACGCAATAAACATTTCCGCCCAAGGCGTTGAGGCGGGCACACAAACTCTTTCAACTTTTTGGGAAAGATTAGAAAATAAACGTTTTGGATTTGCCCCTATGATATTAGTAGCAGTAGTGTGCGTAAGCGGTTTCGCTGCTGCCGTGGCAGTAAACGAAAGTGTATTAAAGTTAGCTATCGTTTCACTATCTACCACTTTAGTAGAAGGTCTGGTGTTGGCAGTAATGCCCATGCGAACTATTACTATTGCATCAATCGTGTCGGTTATTTTAAGTGCTTTGATCATCGCATTCTAAATTCAATTACGATGCCGTTAACGATTAATGATTGCAGGAAGATTAGTGCAATACAAGAGGAGTTTAATGCGATTTTTCCGTACCTGAGGTTGGAGTTTTTCTCAAAGCCCAATAAGAGCAGCGGAATTTTTAATCGAAAACAACCGCATGAGAGTGGTAGCACACTAAAAGAATGTCGAACGATTCAAAACAACACAAAAATTGTCATAACGCCTGACATGACAGTTAAGAGGCTTGAAAAAAAATTCAGAGATATATGCGGCTTGAATGTTCGGGTGTTAAGGAAGAGTGGCAAGTGTTGGATAGGCACTACAGTAACAGAAAGATGGACATTGGAAAAACAAAACGGACAAGGTATGGTTTTGAATAAATTGACCAATTTTAGCAAAGACCTTGTACGCCGTGCGATGGGCTGAACCGGGATTTTAGGTACAACTAATTCAGTGCGATAAACAACACAAGAGGTGTGCTTCCGGCGGGAGTCGAACCCACAACCTTAGGCTCCGGAG
>JADLGT010000380.1 GCA_020849195.1 Bacteroidia bacterium | reverse complement strand
GATGTATAATTGTCCGCCTTGGTCGCCTGTAAAAATTACGCCGGGCAACACTTGCAGGTATTGTGCAATATCCGGTTCGCCGCCAACCGAAGGTATTTTGTTTATTTCTTTCGGAGTTATTGTATTTACCGATACGCGCGATTCGGTTTTCTTCGCCTCGGTTTCGGCCGACACTTCAACTGTTGTAAGCTGCACACTTGATTTAACCAGCGAAAGTTTTTTTGATATTATTTCGTTTGCTTTAACACTTATGGTTTCGTGTATTGTGTCGTAGCCAATAGATGTTACCATAAGCGTATAGGTGCCCGGCGGAATTTTGGTAATGGAATAATAGCCGTTAACATCGGACGTTGCTCCATAGGTGGTACCTTTAAGAAAAACAGTAGTAAAAATAGCCGGCTCTCCGTTTTCTTTGGTGTAAACAAAACCACGAATGCTTGCTGTTTGAGCAAACAATTCAAGCGATAAAATAATTTGCAGTAAAACAAAAACAATTCTTACGTAACGCATAATCAAATTTAGGAGGCACAAAATACTAAATTTAGTCTGTAATTAACAACGGCAGGTTTGAACTTTAGTGTAAGCGGTATAAAATCAATTTTGAACGGCTATTTGTGAAGTATCTATGAATTGAGATTATACGAGAGAAATTGCACAAATTGGATAAAGTGATTTTGCAGCCAAAGCAACACCCAACCAAACACTAAGTGCACTTGCATTTTGTATTGTAATCCGAAGCAAAAATTCGTGTTTAATACATGATAAGCTATTCTTTTTTCTTCGTGTCGATAGCTATTGTAACCGGCCCGTCGTTAATCAAATTTATTTTCATGTCGGCGCCAAATACACCTGTTTGAATTGGCTTGTCAAGGTCGGCTTGTAGTTGTTGAATAAACATTTCGTACAGCGGAATTGCTGTTTCGGGGCGCGCGGCTTTGATGTACGATGGTCGGTTTCCTTTTATTGTACTTGCATACAAAGTAAATTGCGACACAAGAAGAATTTCACCTCCCACATCTTTCACCGACAAATTCATCACTTTGCTCCCGTCATTAAAAATTCGCAAGTTGATTATTTTAGTACTCAACCATTGTAAGTCTTCTTTTGTGTCGGCATCTTCAATCCCTATCAATACCAATAGCCCCTGACCAATGGCACTTTTTATGACACTGTCAATTGTAACCGATGCGCTTGTTACACGCTGAATGATTGCTCTCATTGCGATGGGTCATTAATCGTATTTTACTTTTAGATCTTCACCATTTATTATTGAAATATAATTCGTGTACCTTGATAGTGGAATAGCACCCGACTCTACAGCTTGCTTAACCGCACAATTCGGTTCGTTTATATGCAAACACGAATTAAACTTACACTTGTTAAATAAAATTCTCATTTCCGGAAAAAAATGTGAGAGCTCCTCTCTTTTCATGTCAAACATACCAAACTCTTTTATGCCGGGTGTGTCAATAATAAATCCACCGTTAGGTAATGTGTGCAATTCGGCAAAAGTAGTGGTGTGAATACCTTTTGAATGAGCAACAGACAGCTCGCCCGTTTTGAGCTTGAGCGAAGGGTTAAGTAAATTAATGAGCGACGATTTTCCAACTCCCGAATGACCCGATACAAGTGTAGTTTTTCCGCTAACTATTGGCAGTAACTCATTTATTCCGGTGCCTGTTAGTCCCGAAATTTCATAACAGTGGTACCCAATACTTTCATATAGTATTTTCATTTGGTCCAATTCTTTTTTTTCTTCGGCCGAATAAAGATCTGTTTTGCCGAATACAATATGTGCAGGTATGCCATAGGCTTCGGCAGTTACAAGAAATCGGTCAATAAATCCTGATGATGTACGCGGCATAACTATAGTTGCCAACAGGAAAGCCTGATCGATATTGGCGGCAATAATATGCGATTGTTTGGAAAGATTAACCGACCGGCGAATAATATAATTTTTGCGGGGTTCGACTCTTGTTATTACACCTTTTCCGGTTTTTTGATCGAACTCATAAAGCACATTATCGCCTACTGCGACGGGGTTGGTATTTTTAATCCCTTCTATTCTGAAACGCCCTTTAATACAACACTCCAGTGTGTTTCCATCTGCAGCCCTCACAGTGTACCAGCTTCCGGTTGAACGTATAACTAGACCTTTCATTTGTATCTATTTTCAGGTTTCTGATTGTCAGATGCCTGCCTGTTGCAGACAGGGAACACCCATGATATTCATTTGTTTTTGTGATACCAAATGTATCCTGGGTGTCTCATTGATTCGATAAAGTTAAATGATTAATTTTAGCTTTGCTCAAACAAACGCTTATCCTAAACTATTTATGTCTATAAAAGTAAACAACATAACTAAACAATACGGCAATCAAAAGGCCTTGAATAACGTTTCGTTTGAAATTAATTCCGGAGAAATTGTTGGATTTCTTGGACCCAATGGTGCAGGAAAATCAACGATGATGAAAATATTAACTTGCTTTATTCCTCAAACTGCCGGAACTGCACTTGTTTGCGGACACGATGTAGCTGAACAAAGTATTCAAGTTCGTAAATGTGTAGGCTATTTAGCCGAACACAATCCGCTTTATCACGATATGTACGTAAAAGAATACCTTACATTTATTGCGGGCTTACATCCGGATAAAATTTCAAGAAATTCTATTGCTTCGCAGATAAAAGAAATGATTGATGTAACCGGATTGCAGATTGAGCAAAATAAAAAAATAGGCGCACTTTCAAAAGGTTATCGCCAGCGCGTAGGGCTTGCACAGGCACTTATACACGACCCTAAAGTTTTGATACTGGACGAACCAACTACCGGTCTCGACCCTAATCAGCTTGCCGAAATACGCGCCCTCATTAAAAAAACCGGCAAAGAAAAAACCGTTATGCTTTCAACACATATTATGCAAGAAGTGGAAGCAATTTGCGACCGGGTAATTATTATTAACAAAGGCGAAATAGTAGCCAACGACAAAACCGAAAATATTCAGAAAACACAAGGCAGTAAACAAGTTATTTTTGTTGAGTTTGATAAAGAAACTTCGCTCAATTTAATTATGAATATTGTTGGAGTTAGTGAAGCAAAAAATACTACGGGTAACTGTTGGCAAATAATTGCCGAGCCGGAAAAAGATATACGATCGGAAATTTTTCAGTTTGCCGTGCAAAATAATCTTTCGGTACTTACATTGCAAAAAGAAGAACAAAAACTGGAAGACGTATTTAAAATTCTGACTACCGCAGAAAAAACCGAATAGATAATAGTGATAATACTACTGCCTATAAACAATAACTATTTTTTCGATCCAAGAAGCAAGACCACAACGCTGTGAATATTTATTCTCGAAAACAATTATGGAAATTATTACTGTTTATTGCAGCATTAATTATTGTTGCTGTTTCGCTATGGTACACAAATACTTTAGTAAATAAAATTGCCGACGATGAACGTAAAAATGTAAAACTTTGGGCTGATGCCATACGAAAAAAAGCAAAGTTGGTGCAATACACCAACGAACTGTTTGCTAAAATAACAAGCGAAGAACGAAAAAAGGTAGAGTTATGGGCCAATGGTACACGCCATTTGGCCAATACCAACCTGCAAATGGAAGACGTTAGCTTTATTTTTGAAGTAATAAAAAACAACGAAACCGTTCCCGTGCTTTTAGCCGATGATAATGGAAAAGTTATTTCATCGCGCAACCTTGACTCTGCAAAAAGCCGCGACCCAAACTACCTCGCCCAACAAATGCAAATTATGGGCAAACAACATAAGCCCATTGAAATACCGATTTTAAAAGGCCGGAAAAATTATCTTTATTATAAAGACTCCAAACTATTTTCTGAATTGAAAAATGTTTTCGACGATCTTGTAAAATCATTTATATCGGAGGTGGCGGTAAACAGCGCATCGGTACCTGTTATTTTTACCGACTCAACACAAAAACGTGTTATCGCTTTCGGAAATATTGATTCGGCAAAAATCAACACTCCCGAATTGTTAAGCAGAACAATTGCCGACATGGAAGCGCTTAAACCACCCATTGTTATTGATTTTGGTGAAGATGGACGCCAATACATTTTTTACCGCGATTCTTTTTTGCTTACTCAGCTAAAATATTACCCGTATGTACAACTTGGAGTTATTGGCTTATTTCTACTTATTGCTTATACCTTGTTCAGTACCGCACGCAATGCCGAACAAAATCAGGTTTGGGTAGGTATGGCTAAGGAAACTGCCCATCAGCTTGGCACTCCGCTTTCATCGCTTATGGCATGGGTTGAATATCTGAAAACAAAAAACATAGGTAATGACACCATTGATGAATTGGAAAAAGATGTGAAGCGATTGGAAACAATTACCGAACGTTTCTCCAAAATAGGATCTGCTCCAAAATTAGAACAGGAAAATATTTATACCGTAATGGAACAGGCAATTAATTATTTGAAAACACGCACCTCGAAAAATGTACTGTACAGCATCGAGTCGGATAGAAAAAATACGATAACAGCCAAGCTGAATGTTCCGTTGTTTGCCTGGGTAATTGAAAACCTGTGTCGCAATGCCGTTGACGCAATGAACGGAAGCGGTGCCATTACAATAACTATTTACGATCAAACCCAATATGTTTATATAGATATTACAGATACGGGATCGGGGATTGCAAAGTCGAAATACAAAACTATTTTTAAACCGGGATTTACTACTAAACAACGCGGATGGGGCTTGGGGCTTTCGTTATGCAAAAGAATTATTGAGAACTACCATTCAGGAGAAATTTTTGTTAAATCGTCAGAGCTGAATAAAGGAACCACCTTTCGGATTGTGTTGAATAAATAATTTCTGCCAAAAACTCGACACTAAACAGCTTAAAATGCCGGGCATCTACCTACATATTCCATTTTGCAAACAGGCTTGCCATTACTGCGATTTTCATTTTTCAACTTCCTTAAAAAATAAAGAGCGGTTTTTGATGGCTTTGAAAAAAGAAATTTTCTTGCAAAAAAATTTTTTTCCCTTTTCTCGCTCCAAACAGCAAAATGTTTCAACCGTTTATTTTGGAGGAGGTACTCCATCCTTGCTTTCCTATAAAGAGTTGATGGAAATTATTGATGAACTAAATAAACACTTCAACATAGCTGCCGATGCCGAGCTAACAGTCGAAGCCAACCCGGATGATTTGACGGCAGAAAAAATTAAGCAACTCAAAAACACACCAATCAACCGTTTGAGCATAGGTGTACAATCGTTTTTCGACGGCGACTTGCGTTACATGAACCGATCGCATACTGCCAAACAAGCTGCGGAAGCTGTGCTCCTGTCGCAAGACAATGGATTTAGTAATATTACTATTGATCTTATTTACGGAATGCCCCTGCTTAACAACGAAGCATGGCTGGCCAATCTCAATAAAACATTCAACCTGAACGTACAGCATATTTCGTGTTACGCTTTAACGGTTGAGCCTAAAACGGCACTCGCTCATTTTATTAAAACAGGCAAACTTAAAAACGTTGACGAAAATCAGGCGGCACAGCAATTTGAATTAACACTAGATGCCATGAAAAAAAATAATTTTATTCAATACGAAATTTCTAATTTCTGTAAAGAAAATTACTATTCGAGGCACAACAGTAATTATTGGCTCAACGAAAACTACTTGGGATTAGGTCCGTCGGCACATTCGTACAACGGAACAAGCCGACAATGGAATGTGAGCAATAATAGTGTATATATACAGTCGCTCGAAAACAATAAACTTGCGTTTGAAAAGGAGGATTTGTCTGCCGACCGGCAATACAACGAATATATACTCACTTCGCTGCGTACCATGTGGGGAACAAATCTCGAAACAATCAAACAGTTTGGGAATAGTTACTATGAGTTGTGTTTGAAAGCAAGCAAACGCCATCTTGCTACAGGAGATATTATCCAAAAAGAGTCGCACTTATTTTTATCCGATAAGGGAAAACTGTTGGCCGACAGAATATCGAGCGATTTGTTTGTTGTGTAAAGAATGTGTTACTTACCATTATCAAGTAACAAGTCGGCAATATTTGTAGCTGTTAATTTCCGTATAATATGTAAAATCTTGGAAATAGGTTTGGATCTCCACTTCATTCTATATCATATCTTTATATCAACCGTTTCATGATTAAAGACGTTGAAATAATTGCT
>JADLGT010000379.1 GCA_020849195.1 Bacteroidia bacterium | reverse complement strand
TTTTGTCTATGGGTGGATGATGACTGAATTTCCAAAGCACGACGCTGCAACAAACTTGTTAAATGAAATTATCTATTACGGAAAACTCCTTTATTTGTGTGATGCACTCCTACCCAATGAACACGACAGCATTAAAATGGGATACACCCAACAGCAGCTTAACTGGTGCAAACAAAACGAATACAATATTTGGGCATATTTTGTTCAGAAAAAAATAGTTTACACTTCCGACCCCGCCGAAGTTATGAAGTACACAGGCGAAGGCCCTTTTACTTCAGCAATAAGTAAAGATTGCCCTGCTCGTATCGGCACATGGATTGGCTGGCAAATAGTACGCTCGTTTATGGATCATCATCCCGAACTATCGCTTCAGGAATTAATGGGTGAGCAAGATTCGCAATCAATTCTTTCGCGTTCCAAATATAAACCCGATAAGTAATTTATGATTAATGATGCGCTTTCATTATTTTTTCCGGTACTGTGCGCAGCGTGTGATGCCGGTCTTGTTAAAGGCGAGGAACATATTTGCACCCAATGTTTGTACAAATTACCTAAAACCAATTTTCATAGTCAATACGAAAACCCTATGGATCGCCTGCTATGGGGAAGAGTGAATGTCGATAAGGCTGCCGCATATTATATGTTTAGTAAAGAAGGAAAGGTGCAGAAGCTTATTCATAAATTAAAATACAAAGGGCAAAAGGAAATAGGGCTGACAATTGGAAAACATTTTGCCCATGAACTAAATGAAACCTGCTGGCTAAGGGAGTTCGACGCCATAATTCCTGTTCCATTGCATAAATCTAAACTAAGAAAACGAGGATATAACCAAAGCGAATATTTTGCGACTGGCATTTCTGCCGTTTCAAAAATTCCTGTTATAACCGAATGTGTAACTCGCATTTTACCAACAACTACTCAAACACGCAAGTCGCGCTATTTGCGTTGGAAAAACGTAAACGATGTTTTTAAAATAAAAAACCCGCACATGGTCGAAGGGAAAAACATCCTGCTTGTTGATGATGTGGTAACTACCGGATCGACACTTGAGGCCTGTGCAGAAAAAATTCTTGAACTAAAAAACACAAAAATAAGTGTAGCAACAATTGCTTATTCAGCACATTAAACCCGAAATGCACGCGGGAGTCAAAACCCACTGTTGCATAGCTATAAATCATGTAACTTTAGAAAAAATTCTATGGCAGAAACAATTCGTGTTACGGATGGAGATAAGCAAGAAAAATACCGATCGCTTATTCCCCAAATAAAAGCTTTAGTTGATGGGGAAAGCGATTTGATTGCTAACCTGTCGAATACAATAGCAGCTCTTAAACAAGGGATGAGTTTTTTTTGGGTGGGTGTGTATTTTGTAAAAAACAGTGAATTGGTTTTAGGACCTTTTCAGGGTCCGATTGCCTGTACGCGAATTGCACTAGGCAAAGGCGTATGCGGCACAGCCTATAAAGAGAAAAAAATCATCATTGTTCCCGATGTCGATCAGTTTCCCGGACACATTGCCTGCAGTTCCGACTCAAAGTCGGAAATTGTTTTGCCGGCTTTTGATAAAAATGGCGAAGTTGTTTTAGTGCTTGATGTTGACAGTATAGCATTGAATGATTTTGACGAAACAGATAAACTATACTTACAAAAAATTGTTGAATTAATAGAAGCAATGATTTGATATGCGTATCCGCAACGGCATCTACTTAATTATTTCCTGCATCTTTTTTTCTTGTGCACAAATTGTAAATCCAAGTGGCGGCAACAAAGATAAAAACCCGCCAAAACCTTTGGTTTATGCTCCCGATAGTGCGGCTCTGAATTTTAAGTCTAAACAGATTCGTATTTTGTTTGATGAGTACATCCAGTTGAAAGACCTAAACAGCCAGCTGATTATTTCTCCCCCAATGAAACATCAGCCCGATATAAAAGTGAAAAACAAATCACTTGTTGTGGATATAAACGATACACTTAACCCGAATACAACCTACGCTTTTAATTTTGGCAGCTCTATTGCCGATATAACCGAAAGTAACAGCATTGAGAATTTTCAATACGTATTTTCAACCGGTCCATTTATTGACTCGTTAGTTTTAACCGGAACGGTGAAAGATGCCTTTACACTGGCACCCGAAAAAGGAATTTTGGTAATGATGTACGATACTTTTGACGATTCGGTTCCCTACAAAAAGCTGCCGAATTATTTTGCCAAAACAAAAGAAGACGGTACATACCGTATTAACAATATACGTGAAGGCAAATACAAAGTGTTTGCATTAAAAGACGGCAATGCCAATTACCTTTACGATGATCAGGAAGAAAAAATAGCATTTTCAGATTCGCTTATTACACTACAAAAAAATCAACAGCTAAATCTTTTCTTGTTCAAAGAAATTCCGTCTAAACAATTTATAAAAAAGGCTACAGCCATTGAGTTCGGGCATTTACAAATAGTGTTTAACCGCCCTATTGACAAACCTAATCTGCAGCCATTAAATTTTATTGCAAACAACAATAGCTGGAAAATTGAACAATGGGGTAAGGCCAACGACACACTCAACCTGTGGTTACCCGGCTTTGAAAAAGATTCGATACGATTTGTGATAAGCGATGATACAAAAATTATTGATACACTTGAAATGGCTATTCCCTCTAAAACAAAAGGGGGTAGAGGCAAAGGAGATGTATTTCATTTGGCGTACACAACAAACGTGAACGGTGGCTTGTTTGATTTGCATAAGGCAGTACACTTACAGTTTAACCACCCAATTAAAACAGAAACAATAAAATCTACCATTCTAATACTGGAAGATTCCATTCCAATGGATACTGCTTCATTGATGGTGGGAGTTTTGAATGATGGATGGACCATAATTAGTCCGGTAAAATACGATTTGAGCCGGAAACAAATAGCAGGCATTGAGCAGCCGTGGAAAGAAAATACCGGTTACGCTATTCGAATAATGAAAAATGCAATTACTGATATTTTTGGATTGAAAAACGATACCATCAAACTAAATTTCAAAACCTACGAAAATAATTATTATGGCATGTTGAAATTAAAATTACGATTACCTCCTTCTAAAAATGATTATTTATTAAATATTTATGATGATAAAGGGAGTGTGGTATTAAACAATGTACCGGTAAACAACAATAGGATGCCTGATGTAATTGAATTTAAACCTTGGTTGCCGGGTAGTTATAAAATGCGATTGATATACAATTTAACTAATCCGGAAAAGTGGGAATGGGATACCGGCAATTACCTCAAACACCTCCAACCCGAAAAGGTTATTTATTATCCGGGCACAATAACCATTCGATCGAACTGGGACTTGGAGCAAGAGTGGAAGGTGAGGGAATAAAGTCGGAACAATAAAAATAATAGGTGATCACAGTACTAAGAGCCTGTTTAAATTACTTTATTAAAAAAAGGCTTCAGGCATAATTAAAAATATTCATGGAAGAGATTTTAAAAAAACATATTGAAAAAAAATTAAATCAAACCTTATCAAAGGAAATTTATGATCAGTTTTCAAAACTTGTTTTTGAAAAATCTTTTGATAAAAAAAAGCAGATTTTAGAAGAAGGTACTATTTGTAATTATATGTATTTTGTTAAACAGGGTGCATGCTATAAATATTTTACTGATACCAATGGAAATAAACAAGTTGCGCAGTTTGCCATAGAAGATTATTGGGTTTCTGATTTATGCAGTTTTTTTTCCGGCCGAAAAGCTGAATATTCAATTGAAACAGTTGAGCCTACAATTGCTTTATTGTTAAACAGAGAGAACTTTCAAAAAGCTTGAGATATTGCACCCGTGTTCGATCGGTTTTTCAGAATCCTTATTCAAAATGCATACATAGCTTTACAAAGAAATTTGGGTAAGCACAATAGCTCAGAGTCAGAGGAGTTATATACAGAGTTTTCAAAATCACACCCTCAGTTTATACAGCGTTTCCCACAATACCTGATTGCTTCTAATCTCGGCATAAAGCCACAATCTTTAAGCCGCATTCGAAAAGAAATAACAACTAAGAATTAAGTATTTTTTTTTACAGATATTTTTTTTCTTAACATATGTGAACAGAAAACCTGTTTTTCTGTTGCAACTTTGCATCATCATAATCAGTATTAACAAAAAATTATAATTACATGGAAACAGCAAAAGAAATTAGCAGCAAAACAAAATGGATTTTAGATCCTACTCACAGCGAGCTTATATTTAAGGTTAAACACCTTATGATTAGCAATGTTAAAGGAGAATTTAGAAAGTTTCATGCAGAAATAGATGGTGAAGATTTTACAAATGCTAAGATAAATGTCACCATTGATGCTTCAAGTGTGTTTACTAATGATGAGAAACGCGATGGACATTTAAAAAGCCCCGACTTTTTTGATATTGAGAATCACAAGGAAATTGTTTTTACTAGCGCATCTTTTAAAAAATTGGATGAAGAAAACTATCAACTTAAAGGTGTGCTTACCATCAAAGGAGTTTCTCAACCAATTGTTCTTGATGTGGAGTATGGAGGAATAAATAAAGATCCATGGGGGAACAAAAAAGTAGGTTTTTCATTGACCGGAAAAATCAATCGTAAAGACTATGGGCTAAACTGGAATGCTGCCCTTGAAACAGGCGGTGTATTAGTAAGTGATGAAGTTAAGATTAGCGCAGAAGTGCAATTAATAAATAAATAAACTATAGCTGCTTAAACCTTCAACACATAGCTTGTCCAAATAGGCAAGCTATGTGTTTATATCACATCAATTAAGCATTGTAGATGGACTATTAACTATTGATTAAGTGCAAATTCATCTGCGTCCAAACCTACCGGAAAAATTTTTCTGAATTCTTCCAAATCATTGTAGTTAAGACAAACTGTTTGGATTTTTTCTTCATGAGCTTGAAAATTACTCATCAACTCTCCTTTAAAGTTTAGTGCGGCCGAATCGCCCGAATGACTCACGCCATTTCCATCGCTGCCTACCCGATTCACACCTATAACATAACTCTGATTTTCGATAGCCCGCGCAACAAGCAGCGACTTCCACGGATGCGCTCTGCGTTCAGGCCAGTTAGCAACGTATATCAGCACATCGTATTCAGCAATAATTTCACGACCGCCGTCTTTAATAAATTTACTCGTCTTTTTCCATGTGTTACGACTCCAAACAGGAAAACGGAGATCGTAACAAATCAAGGGGCAAATTTTCCAACCTTTTAATTCAACAACCTTACGGTATTTGCCGGGTGTATAATAATTGTCTTCATTAGCCATCTGAAACAAATGTCGCTTATTGTATATTTCGTATGATCCGTCAGCCCACATCCATATTAGCCGGTTAAAATAGTTTCCATTTTCGCTTATAATTACACTGCCTGTTATAGCACAGCCTTTCTCTTTACAATGCTTACGCATCCACAATAATGTTTTTCCATTCATTCCTTCCGACAAATTTTTCGAGTTCATTGTAAATCCGGTGCTAAACATTTCGGGAAGTACAATTAGATCGGTTGGCTCTTTAACAGTAGCCATCTTCTCGGAAAATTGTTGCAGATTTTTATCAATGTTTTCCCAATGAAGATTGCTTTGAATAAGAGTTATATTTAAATTTTCCATAACTGCTTAAATTTTGTTGATGATGGCTGCTGCTTTTTCAAGTGTTTCTTGTTTTTTTGCAAAACATAAGCGCAACATTTTATTGTCAATTGGCTTGTGATAAAATACAGAAACCGGAATAGAGGCAATGCCCAATTCTTTAATAAGACGAACAGAATAGTCTGTATCCTTTTCCTTTGTTATTTTGCTGTAGTCGAGCAGTTGAAAATAGGTGCCGGAAGCGGGTTTCAGCCCAAAGCGCGAATTACTGATAAGGCCACAAAAATAATCACGTTTTTGT
>JADLGT010000378.1 GCA_020849195.1 Bacteroidia bacterium | reverse complement strand
TCACCTAATGGTATTTGACCGATGGGGACAACTGATTTTTGACACGAGAGATCAAACCAAAGGATGGGACGGCACCTATAAAAAACAAAACTGTATGCAAGATGTTTATGTATATATAATTAATACTACCGATATAAAAAGTCACGATAAAAATTATATAGGCCACGTAACTTTAGTGCGATAATGAATTAACCTCTACTATTTTTTAGTGCAGCACATAGCGAGTATGTTATACATAAAACAAAAATTAATATGCGTATAAAAATTTTTTTATTGTTTTTTGTTGCCTCGTTTTATACTACAAACGCACAAGATAGCTGGGCACTTGGTGCAAGCGGAGTGTATGATTTTCAAACCAATGGATTTGGCACCGGAGTACGAGCGTATATTCCCATTACTGATCGCCTCGCCTTTTCACCTCAAGTACATTATTTTTTTCCATTCAATACTATACACGAATTGTTAGCCGGCGCAACTATACAGTACTCGCTTTTTCCCGCCCGCCGTTGGACACTATACCCGCTTGCCGGTGTTTATTACAACCGGTGGGTAAACTATTCCGATTTTACGGGCAGCGTTGCAAAACCGAATAACATAGCCGAAGAAGCCGGTCTTGGCTTGATGCGGAACAAGGGATGTGTCAGACCTTTTATTGAACAACGTTATAATTTTAAATGGAAAGAATTTGATTTGCAGGCCGGCTTACTATTTTTTTGGGGAGATTGTTTTTTTCGAGGAGCCCCCGACCGGTGCCCTGCATATAATTGACAAGCTGTTTTTTTTGGCTAACTTTATATAACATTTATACTAATCAAATACAAGACATGATAAACAGAAAAATAATTACAAACACAATGGCCATCGCCTCAATGGTTGCAATCATAGCTTCTACTTCGTGTAAAAAGGACAGGGCTGCAGCTAAAATTCCGGCGCCTAATTTTGCTTCTCCTGCATCTTTTTACACACAGTACCAACAGCCTGTACAAACATTTACGGTCGACTCGCCGGGCACAGGTCCCATCATTGGTAAAGAAGGCACTAAACTATCGGGCGATGCAAGTATTTTTATGTACCCAAACGGACAAAATGTTTACTACCCGTTTACCCTTAAACTTATTGAAGTTTATACCGGAAAAGATATGATTCTCTCCAACCTTCCTTCAATTGCCGGAGGAAAAATTTTGGAAACCGGAGGCGAAATAAGTATTCGTGCTTATAAAGGTTCGCAGGAATTAGTGCTGAAGCCCGGAAAAAAATATTTCATGGAATTAGATACAAACACAAACCTGCTAACCGGAATGAGTGTGTTTTATGGATTTCCGAATGGAAATTATACCGATTGGACAAATAATCTTACTTCGCTTGATGCAACAATTAATCCGGATAATCTTTCGTCAGTTCTCAACATGCCCTTATTTTACGATATGACTATTGGCCGGATGGGTTGGGTGAATTGCGCCCGGTTGTACACCAACGCTAATGCAACTACTACTATTTCATTTACCTCGCAAGGAACTAACACACAAAATATTGATGTGTTTTTGGTATTCAAAAATATTCATAGTGTGATGCAGGTACGAGGTTTAGTTTCTCAGCCGGTACCCGTTGGAACAAATCTAACCGTGGTAGCTATCAGCCGCGATTCGAACCAAAACAACTCTATGGTTTACCAAGCACAAGACATAACTGTAAGCAGTGGCATGACAGTAACACTCGATTTGCAACCGGTAAGTGATGCCGCTTTGTTGGCTGCTTTGGGGGTATATAAGTAAAATAAAGCAGCACTATTGGAGATTACTTCATATAAAGTCTTCCCAATTTTTTTTGATCAGATCCGAGTATGCGGTATTTTATACCCTGTGTAATATCAACTTTATATTCCTTAACTATCTTCCCTTCCTTTTCGGCTAACATAACTGCCGACAGTGAGTTTATTTTCATATCCGTCGCATCAAGTTCGAAAAAATAGCCTCCGTATAAAATCAGGTTTTTAAATACAAAAATCCCTTTATCGTCCGATGTTGTTGTTTGAATGACTATTCCCTGATCATCAACCAAGTTTACTTTTATATTGCTAAGTATTGAATTTTTTTCATCTCCGGCTAAAAATTTACCAATGATATCCATTTTAATTTCGCTTTCATCAATCTGTAATCTATCTAATGTTTCTCTGTCTGATGCCAACATTTGGAATCGGAATTTACCAAAGCCATCCGCATTGCTGCTGGCAATTTCAAAACCTGTTTTATCTTTCATTATTACTTTTACTCCTGCCAGCTCGGGATTGCTTTCTTCTAAACGCACAACATAATTTCTATCGGGTGGAAGCTGAGAATAAACAAAACGTCCGTTGCCATCGGTTTCAACAACTTCGTAAATCGATCCGTTTACCGCATCGGCAAGTACCACACGGGCTTTTGCTACAGGTTGGTTTTTTTCGTTTACTACCGCTTCTATAATACCTGAAACAAGAAATCCGTTGTCTTCAATTTCAAGGTCGAGTGTTTTTAGTTTATCGGCCGCTAAAAGTTTATACGTAAAGCCTCCTTTTGCGTTAGCTGTGGTAACATATACTTCTTTACCCGATCGGCTAACCATTGTAATTTTACTTCCAAACAATTTAAGCGAATCATTATCATCCATCTTTATTGAATACATCCTATCGGGCGCAAATTTGCTGAATGAAAATCTTCCGTTTTTATCAGTAGTAGCCGTTTCAACTTCTATTCCTCGTTCACTTATTAAATGAAGTTTCATGTGCTTAACCGGATTTGTCGCTCCATCGCCATACATCAGTTTTCCTCCAATTAAAACAAAATGACCAGTTGCGTCAAGCTTGTCTTGTGCAGCTTTATCGGCTTTTTGTTTTTTTATCTTTTTCTGTGCCTCTTTATATTCTTTAAACAATCCTCGTTCAAAATCATTCAGGTATTTAGCATCGTCAATAAATTTTTTATTTCCATCGAATTTAAATTTGGTAAACGGAAACTTGAATTTGAGTGTGTCTATTTTATCTGTACCGGTTTCGAACATAGGTACCTCAAGATCGATGGTAGGGTTAAGATCTTTTTTAGCAGGCGGAATTTTCCCATCGACCATAAACGACATGTCAATATAGCCGGGGTTATTTTCAAAAACTACTTTATATTGAAATCCATATTCAAGTTCAAGTTTATACTTTCCTTTTTTGTTTGTAGTTGTTTCCTGCTCTTTTTCTGTGCCTTTATAAACATGTACATTGATGTCGGCTAATGCCGATTTTTTTCCTTTGGCATCAGTAAATGTTGTGTAGCCTTCAACTGTAATTTTTCCTTGTCCGAAAAGTACAGCAATGGTAAAAAAACAACAGCCGAAAAAGATAAAACGAAATGGATGGTGCATGGTAGCTTTATTATTTGTCAATAGTTCGGTAAAAATTTAGGCTGCTTTAGCATAAATACTTCCTAAAAACAGGGCGTCCCTGTAGATGCGACTGATTTTTCTGCAATTCATGTCTAAACCTAAGTTTAAAAAAATTCTGTCGACCATGATTTTATTGGTGTTCAGAGTTTTTATGTCCATCATTGAAAAAGGTTCTCGTGTAGATTTTTTCATCTTCAGATTTTTACTTTTTCG
>JADLGT010000377.1 GCA_020849195.1 Bacteroidia bacterium | reverse complement strand
TCGAGTAGTTCTCGATGAAAATAAAACAATGCTTGTTTCGGGAAATCCAACAAGCAATCTAATACGTGTGTTGTTTTGGAAAGGAGCTAAAGGTTTTGAGTATGATGAGTTGCAAGTTTTCAAACACCTAATCAAGAAATCAAAAATATTCTTCGACATCGGCTCTAACATTGGATACTATGCTGTTGCTGCTAAACTATTTAACCCTACAGTAAAAGTAGTAGCCTTTGAACCGCTTCCCGCAGCTTACAAGTACCTCAAAAACAATATTGCTCTAAATAATTTTAATGATGTTGTTTGTGAAAAAATTGCTTTATCTGACAATGTTGGAACTGCACAATTTTATGTTAGTTACAATAAAAAAATGAGTAATATAATCGATCAGTTACCCGGCGACAGCAGCCTTGATTCTACTGTAAGTGGTAGTAGCGCATTTTCACCGATTGATGTTACAACAAATACACTCGACAATTACGTTAGCAACATATTTCCAAAAAACGGACAAATTGATTTCATTAAAATTGATACTGAAGCCACGGAACATCTCGTCTTTCAGAAATCAACTTCCGTTCTTCAATTTCATCGCCCGGTTATAATGTGCGAAATTATTAAGGGTAAAACCGAATTGCAATTGGATGCAATATTTTCAAAATTTAATTATGCATATTACAGACTTCTATCCGATGGTATGTTGACAGAAACTACTCGATTTATTGTTGAACAAGCAAAAGAAGATTATTTTATTATTCCGGTTGAAAAAAAAGAATTAATAAATGATTATTTAATAAAATGAACAGCAGGGAATTTTTGAGCAACTCCTTTCCAACCTTAGCGCGTTTATACAAAAAGTATAAGCTATATCTTCTCAGTAAAAAATCTACCGGCGAAGTTTTTACCGACATCTACAAAAAAAACACATGGAAATCTATTGAATCTCATTCCGGTCCCGGCTCAACTCTTTTAAGTACCAAAAATATTCGCCAACAGCTTCCATTACTAATTAATGAACTAAAAATTAAAACATTTTTAGACTTGCCCTGTGGCGATTACAATTGGATGAAGGAAGTAAAATGGGATATTGAAAAATACATTGGTGCCGATATTGTTCCCGAACTGATAAACGGGAATAATAAAAAATACAAAAACGACAAAATTTTATTTGCTACACTAAATTTATTAGAAGATAAACTGCCCGATGCCGACATTATTTTTTGTAGAGACTGCCTGGTACATCTCTCCTTTGATGATATTGCTAAAGCATTTGCAAACATTAAAAACAGCAATATAAAATATATTCTTACCACCACCTTTCCGAATATTGATACCAATGAAAACATAATTACCGGACGTTGGCGGAGGCTTGATTTTAGAAAAGAACCCTTCAACTTACAGCCGCCTTTTTTAGTTATAGAAGAAAACAACCGAACAGATATGGACAGAAAGTGTATGGGATTGTGGGAGGTAAAAAGTCTTAATTATAATGTGCATTAAGAACTAAAATGAAAATTCTTTTTCTCAGTTGTTGGTACCCCACAGCCGAAAATCCACTCAAAGGAATTTTTATTAAAAATCACGCCGCAGCAATTAAGTCTGCCGGACACGACATTCGGATAATTGCTTTTGACATAACAACAGGTGAGCAAATGTTTAAAAAGCAAACACATTTTTTTACCGACGAACACGGGGTTGAAACTCATTTAATCACAATAAAATCGATTTTTTACAAATGGTTATATATAAATCCTTTTTTTATACGAAAACAATTTTTAAACTATTATGCTTCATCATTGTATAATTCATTTAAGCCCGATATTATTCACTCCAACATACTTTACCCCTGCTCTATCGCCGGCGATTTTCTTTCGCAGAAATACAAAGTGCCACATATTATAACCGAACATTGGTCGAAAGTAGATAAATACATGCGGCGCAACCTGCTTTCGCATTTAGGGAAAAACGCTTACGACAATGCCGCAGCGATAACAGTAGTTTCAAATTTTTTGAAGCAATACATAAAAAAGCATATTATCTCTCCTGAAAAAATTCATATTGTTCCGAATACAGTTGACAATGTATGCTTTTCGTATAAAGAAAAAACTTTACATTCCGACAAACTTATTTTTTCTGCCATTGCTCATTGGAAAGAACCTAAAAAACCTGAATTATTTATAGCTGCGCTAAATGCTATTCAAAATCAATGTTCAAAAATAATTATATTGAATATGATAGGTGATGGAGAAAAATTGGAATACATAAAAAAAATGAAATTAAATTTTACAATAAATTATTTGGGAAATAGTACAAAACAAAAGGTGGCGGTAACGCTTCAGAAATCAGATTTTTTTCTTCATGCTTCTTCGATTGAAACATTTTCGCTTGTTACTGCCGAAGCATTGGCAACAGGCACTCCGGTAATTTGTTCAAATGTAGGTGCCTTGCCCGAACTTGTTAATGAAACAAGTGGGGTGCTGACCGAAAATACTATTGAAGCATGGGAAAATGCTATTAAAAAAGCTCTGAAAAATAAGTTTGACTATAAGAGCATAAGTGCGAACTACGGAGAAAAATTCAAAAGTGAAAGTATTGGAAATCTTTATTCGGGTATTTATTATAAAAATGGGGTGATGGAGTGATGAGGTTTTTTATTATTCACACCAACTTGTAGTAAATGGTATAAATGAATAAACTTAAAAGAAAACAAAAACATTGAAAAAATATTTTGTAACAGGCATAGGAACCGATGTTGGAAAAACGCTTGTGAGTGCTATACTTACCGAAGCATTACAGGCCGATTACTGGAAACCTGTGCAGTGTGGAAGGATGCCTCATACGGATTCATTATTTGTAAAAAGTTTGTTAAGTAATAAAAAATCTGTAGTGCATC
>JADLGT010000376.1 GCA_020849195.1 Bacteroidia bacterium | reverse complement strand
CCCCATTGCACAGCTTGACCTGTTAGTTTAGAAGCATAATATGCGGTCACTACCTTTGCGGCATTAATGCCACGTCGCAGTGTGAGCTTCGATAAAAGGTTTAGTTTGTCGGCAATCACCATTTAAACATAAATATAAAGAATTGATTTTTTAATCCTATATTGTTTCTACTTTCAACGGCAATATGCTAATCCGGATATACGGCAAATTTATTTTTTTTTATTGCATACTTCTATCAACAGTTTCCGCTTTTTCACAGCCGTTTTTTATTTCAGGCAAAGTAATCGACTCCAAAACAAAAACTCCGTTGGCATTTGTAAATTTTTTACCCGACAATGAAACACAGAGTGGCTCAACGGATATTGACGGGAAATTTAAACTTTCACTCGAACATCCTGCTAAACAGCTTGTGTTCTCGTATGTAGGCTACGAGCCGTACACACTATTACTAAGCGATTCTGTTACAGCCTTACAGGAACTGATTGTTTATTTAAAACAAAAACAGGTTTTATTACAAGAGGCAATTGTGGTGGCAGGCGAAAATCCGGCATACCGAATACTAAAGCGTGTTACTGAAAATAAAGACAAAAATGATCCGGAAAAAATACATTCCTTTTCATATACCTCATATAATAAAATAATTTTTACACTCAATTCTGATAGTATAGCCCGTCGCGATTCTGTTTTAAGTATTTCTAAAAATCCTAAGGATACTGCAGCACAGCGTAGAGTGAAAAAAACAAAAGAACTTGTTGAAAAACAATATTTATTTATGATGGAATCTGTTTCGAGTCGTAATTATTTGAGTCCCGATAAAAATAACGAAACTGTTTTGGCGTCTCGTGTTTCAGGCTTTCAAGATCCGTCATTTATTTTACTTGCTACCGAACTACAGTCGTTCAGCTTTTATAAAAACGATATTACTATTTTTGAAAAAGAGTATTTAAATCCTATAAGCAAAGGCAGCTTAACTAAATACTCTTATTTAATTGAAGACACCACCTATTCGGATAAGGATACCGTATTTATCATTTCATTCCGCCCCATTCGCAATAAAAATTTCGATGGGTTAAAAGGCGTATTGTATATTAATACCAATGGTTACGCTATTCAAAATGTAATTGCCGAACCGGCTGCTGACCAAGAAGTGCAAGTAAAGATTCAGCAGAAGTACGAATTTGTTGAGGGGAAACAATGGTTCCCAACACAGTTGAACACCGATATTGTTTTCAAAAATTCGTCGGTAAACTCATTTGCGCCTTTAGGCATAGGTAGATCATATCTGAAAGATATTCTCATTAACCCCGATCTCAACAAAAAACAATTTGGCCGGATTGAGTTGAAAGTGGCCGACGATGCGACTAAAAAAACAAATGACTATTGGAATAAGTACCGCACCGATACCCTATCGGAAAAAGAAAAAAACACTTACCATAAAATGGACAGTATAGGAAAAGCAGAGAAGTTTGACCGTAAATTAAAAATAGTTGAAACGCTAATCTCAGGAAAAATTCCTGTTAGACAAATAGATTTCGACATCAATCGCTTTCTCGACTACAACCGTCACGAAGGAATACGTGCAGGAGCCGGACTTCATACCAATGATAAGATATCGCACTATTTTTCAGTTGGAGGGTATGGTGCTTATGGTTTTGAGGATAAAGTGTTTAAATATGGAGCCGATTTGATTCTGAAACCTTTTCACGATCCTGCCATGCAGTTCGGTGCTACGTATATAAACGACGTAATTGAATCGGGTGGAGTAAGTTTTTTTGATGACCAAAAAATATTATCTCCTGAAAATTACAGGAAGCTGTACGTTAATATTATGGACAAAATTGAAAAAAAAGAATTTTCATTTGTATTTAGAGCATTTCAGTATGTAAAAATAAATGCTTTTGTAAATCAGCAGCAACGCACCGTAACCCCCGACAACAATTACCGATATGGTGAAATAAAAAATCAACAGGCCGTACTTAGTCGGCAGTTTAATTTTACTGAAGCGGGAATTGCATTGCGTTACGCCTACCGCGAACGATTTATAAGTACATCTCGAACACAAATTTCTGAAGGCACAAAATACCCTATACTGTGGCTGAACATAAGTAAAGGTTTTAAAGATATATTGAATGGAGAGTTCGACTACATAAAAGTTGATGGGAAAATAGAAAAAGATTTTTTTATACGTAGCCTTGGACGACCAAGCATTCAGTTAAATTTTGGAATGGTACAAGGTAAGGTACCCTACACATTGTTAAATAGCGGGAAAGGGAGCTTTATTCCTTTTGCATTATCGGCTCCAAACTCATTCGAAACAATGGGTTACAACGAGTTCTTATCTAACCGCTATGCATTTTTATTTTTCTCACATAATTTCGGTAGCCGGCTATTCCATATTAAAAAATTCAGACCACGTATTTCGGTGGTGTCAAAAGTTGGTTTCGGACAGTTGAGTACTAGCGAAAATCATTATAATATTCCTGTTAAAACTATGGAGAAAGGTTATTATGAATCCGGAGTTGTGTTTGACAATTTACTTAAAATAAACTTTACACGTTTAGGAGTTGGCTGCTTTTATCGCTACGGTCCTTATGCTAACTCTTCTTTCGATGAAAATATAGCAATGAAAATTACTTTTGGAATTATACTTTAGTTTAACCGAGTTTTTTGACTGTATCGTTCTTATTCCAAATGACGTTGAAGAAGTTCGGCAAATTTTTTCGAAAATATACGGGCTCCTTCAATATTCAGATGACGGGGATTGGTAAAATATTTTTTTTGGGCACACATTGCATCGTCAGTAAAATCCATCAACACGGCTGCATTTTTTGTTGAAAGTTTTTGAAGCATTTCAAGTGTTTTTTGTTTATTGGCAATCATTTCCGAAAAGCCCGAATACAGGGGCGAAACAACCAATACGGGCTTAATATGGTTAGCCATACAAATAGTTAATATAGCGTTTATGCTTTTATAAAAAGTTGGAGAGAAGGTGTTATTAATCGTTCGATAATTATTTTGTTCAACATCCTCTACCCATTTTTTTTCCGGTGTAAATCCATTAATATACGTTTTGTCGTTTTCGTTTTGCTTGCCCATCCATCCCCGCAGCGAAGCGGATAAATAATAATCGCTCAAATAAACCATACTGTAAAAAGGAATCCATTTAAAATAAGTAAAACGTTTGTCGAATTTATTTAAATAGCTATACAATGTGTCGTTCCCGAGGTAAGCAAAGTATTTAGGAAACTGGTACACCGTTGCGATGCCTGTATCGGGCAGATGTATGTCGATATTCAGTACAAGAATTTTTGGAGGCTGACTATGAAGAAGGTAGGAGTTAAGTATAGCGAGGTTAAATTCCTGGGTAGCCCCTCCCTGCCCTGCATTGAAGCAACTGAGGCCGATAACAGAATCAATAATCGAAGGCACAAAATGAGATTCGGCTCGCGACGATCCGACTATCAACACATCGTAACTGTTTTGTTTTACAAAAATGGTATTTAACTTATCGAACTCGCCTATACTGTTTTTACGTAATCCGTAATAAATAAACTCACGCGCAGTATATATAAAACACACTGATAGAACGAGGTATAGAATAATTTTTCTCAATTAAAAATTAGTGTAAATGAACTGGTCGGAATTAAATTTTCCAAAAACAAAAATGAGTACAAAAACGATAAGATAAAATATTGGTCTGACGAAGCGTGTAGCAAACCCCGATTTGCTAACAACCCCAAACTCTTCCATTAATTCTTTAATAAATAAAACTACTATGAGTAACCCGGTCAACGCCAAGGGAAAGTATGAGTTGATTGACGTTAGCTCTCCCAGTGGATAAGAACTATAAGTGAAAGAAAATATTTTTTTGTAAACTATTTTTAAGTCGCTTATGCTATTTGTTCGAAATGCAATTAATGATAAGGTATGAAAAAGGATGACATATACCCAGCCTAAGAATGTAAATTTGTTCGGGAATTTGATTTTTTTCTTTACCATCATTTCAATTACATAAACAAGTCCGTGCAAAGCTCCCCAAACAATAAAAGTTATTGCTGCTCCATG
>JADLGT010000375.1 GCA_020849195.1 Bacteroidia bacterium | reverse complement strand
TTGGTACTAAACCTGGTCAAGTTGGCCGGGCAAGTACCTTATTGTCTATGGCAAAAATGGTTGAAACTAATTGACCGGATTTGCTGGAGTAAAAATCGAAGTGTTTTACTTTTTCAGTAGACCCTATATAATTCCTTGGGCGAAACAGCCTATTCAAAACTTTTAATAAACGATAGCGGCAACGGCATTTTAAATGCTACCATTGAGCCCGAAAGCAATCTCAGCCCCGGAGTTTACTACATTGTAGCCACAAGCAAAAACGAATTGTTCCGCAAAATGTTGGTGGTTACCGGTTACAAGTAGAAGATATTACTTGGCGTATTTTGCTTCTTTAATCTCTTGTTTCGGGTAGCGTGTATTTACGACCGGCATTTTCCTTTTTCAGATAATTCATTAAAGGCGAAAAATAATCGAGCATTGCACGGGCGCTAAGTTCTTCGCCGGTTTTATCCTTTAATAATTTTCTCCAGTCGCCAACAGCTCCGCTTTTCATAACTCCACCAACAAATTCGCCGATTTGCTTGTTGCCAAAATAATTTGTGGAATGTGGATCCTGATGAAGAATATTTTTGGAAATATAATCGTGAAACTGATACATCAGCACCGATGCAATTGCGTAATCATAATACTGACCGGGATCATCAATGATATGTGTTTTAGTTGCCGCATCGCAAAACTCTTCGCCGCGTTCGGTTGGCGGAACAATTCCTTGTTCGCTTTTAACAAGTTCCCACCAACGTTTATTGTATTCATTCTGTGGCAGATTTTTGGCGTACAAGTCGTATTCAAATTCGCTCATAGTGCCTGTTTGCCAGGTTATGGCTACAATATAACTTAAGGCCTCTTTCAGCAATGATTGGATAGAGTCGGTTTTGGTTTTAGCATCCATTAAGCCAAGCCCAACAAGGAAAGGTTTTTGCATTGCTGCCATACCCATCATGCTGCCTAATGCTTCGTGGTAGCCTCGGTTAGCTCCTTCGCGTAACACCATAGGCACATCGGGATTGCTATAAGCTAAGTAATAATAAATATGCCCCAATTCGTGGTGAGTGGTTTCGTACCAATGTGCATTTGGTTCAACACTCATCAACGAGCGCACATCTTGGTCTAAGTTGATGTGCCAGGCCGATGCGTGGTTATTTTTTTTATGATCGGCATTGGATTGTAGGGGATACAAATCCGACTTTTCCCAAAATGTTTTTGGCAGCGAAGGAAATCCCATGCTTACATAAAATCGTTCGGCTTGCTGAACAATCCATTCATTGGTATATTTTTTTTCTTTAATAATTTTGTCTAAATCAAAACCTTTAACAGTTACAATGTCGCTCCAGTCTTGACCCCAACGATTGGGTAACCAGTGTGCAGGTAAATAATCGGGAACGTCTTTCGCTCCGTACTTTTTGGACAGTTCGTAACGGGCAAAGGTGTGTAGTTCGCGATAAAGCGGATATACTTGCTTTTTGATGTTGCGCAACAGTTGCATCATTTCGTCGGTAGTCATTCCGTAATCCGCAATTTGATATTGATAGTAATCGGTATAGTTTAGTCCCTGAACTGTTTTGTTGCGAAGTTCGCGTAGTTTAACCAGGGTTTCTTTTAACCCTTTTCCAACTTCTTTGCTACTCTCCCATGCCTTTAAACGCTTATCCATATTATTTTCTGTACGAAGCACCTCGTCGATTTTATTTGTTGTTACCGATTTTCCATCTAATTTATAATCGAATCCGTATAGTTTTTCGGTTGCTCCGGTTTCGACTTTAATACGCTCTTTAACAACATCGGCAACGGTTTGCGGGCTTCCACCGGCGAAATAAAGTATGTGTTCAAGCTCTTCTGCCTGTAGTGGATTTAAGGAATCTTTATGTTCAAGAAATTTTTTTATTTTTTCAATATTTTCAATACTTCCGGTAAAATCAACCAAGGCTTGAGCTGCCCTTTCTGTGGCATTAGATGTAGCTGTATCGCCTTTCACAATATACACCTGTGTTTTCCACTGGGCATCATTCGCTTTGGTGATTAGTTCTTGGTATTTTTTATTGTACGAATCGAGAAATGCAGAAACGTCGTTACTAATAGTTGTTTCATTTTTTATCTGAGAATTATCAGAACTGCAATTCCATAATAATACGGATGCTGCAGAGGCAAGTAAAATAGTTTTGTTCATGGTTAAATTATTTGTACGAATATATGATTATAATATTACGAAATTATTTTTTTCGGACGAATGGTTAAAAACAAGGATATCGTTATCTGTTTTCGGTATCTAATGCTATTGCACCGCCTTTATACAATTGATTCCGGTAGTTGAGTGAAGGTGAAGGTACAAAAGTACCTATGCCAAGTTTTTCCCACTTTTGATCTATATTTTTAATTGTTTGTTCGTCGGCACAAATAATATTCGGCCATTCGCGGGTAAAGCCATCCATTGTTTTGCTCTTCCGGGTTCCGTCAAAACCAATGCGCGATACCCTGTTTTCATTTTTTGATTGTACAATGTAACTGTCGCGTTTGGGGTCGATATTATTGGCAAATCGCCAAACAACATCAGTTATATTATGTACATCAACAGTATGTTCAACATAGATAATTATTTTTACGTTTTTAAATTCGTTCAAGTCAAACAATTGATCGTTGAGTTCTTTAATGTGATTTCTTCTGTTCTTGTTTACAGCAATAAAAATAATTGAAATACCTTTCTGCACTAGCGAAAAATTTATTCCTGTAATTTCTGAAAATTTATTTTTAACCTGTTCTAAGTTTACATTCAATTCGTGAACTATGTTTGCTGTGCTTACTGTTTCTTCAGGCAATTTTGATGTGGCATCAACACACATTTTTCCGCCAAAGGCGAACCGTGAACAGGAATGATCGAGTACATCCATTGGTCCCTGGCTAAAATAAATGTCGTTTTGCGGTTCAACATTTTCGGAAATGGCTTTGGCTACTTCGGTATAGTTATGTACATCAATGCTTCCGTCTGTAATCACTAATATTTTATTGAACATCATTTGTCCGGCGCCCCACATGGCATTCATCACTTTTTGTGCATGGCCGGCATACTCTTTCTTAATTTTTACAATGGTAAGATTATGAAACACACCTTCAACAGGTAATTCCATATCTACAATTTCGGGAAGGAGAGTCATTTTAATGGGTGCAAGAAAAATACGCTCGGTTGCTTTTCCTATCCACGCATCTTCTTGCGGAGGTATGCCCACTATTGTTGAAGGATAGATAGCATTTTTTTTATGTGTTATACAGGTAATGTGAAATTTAGGATACATATCGGCCAACGAATAATAACCGGTGTGATCTCCAAAGGGTCCCTCAAGGATTAATTCATCATTGGGGTCAACATAACCTTCAATAATAATATCGGCATCGGTCGGCACGTATATATCTTGCGTTAAACATTTTACAAGTTCTACTTTTTTCTTGCGTAGAAATCCGGCCAGCATATATTCATCAACATTAGGGGGCAAGGGAGCTGTGGCAGCATAAGTATAAACCGGATCGCCACCAAGCGCAACAGCTACAGGCATTTTAACGCCCAACTTTTTGTACTCGTTAAAATGCCCCGCCGAAACCTTGTGTTTATGCCAGTGCATACCGGTAAGTTTGGGGCCGAACACTTGCATACGGTACATTCCCACATTTCGTATCCCTGTCTTTGGGTCTTTGGTGTTGATGATTGGCAAGGTCAAAAATTTTCCTCCATCTTCAGGCCAGCACTTCATTACCGGAAATTTCGTTATGTCCGGATTATTCATCACAACTTCCTGGCATACCCCTTTGCCGCTAATTGTTTTCGGCATCCACGATGAAATTTCGCTGAGCATGGGCAATAATTTCAGTTTATCGAGAATGTTTTCTTTGGGACCGGTAAGCTTTTTAAATAAGTTTTCAATTTCTAGTGTAATATCGTCGAGTGTATTTACTCCAAGTGCCATGCACATACGCTTATACGAACCCATTGAATTGATGAGCAGAGGGAATGACGTTCCGTTATTTTCGAATAACAAAGCTTTGTTATTTGTTGATTTGGAAACCCTGTCAACAAGTTCGGCTATTTCCAAATCCGGGTTTACATATTCTTTAATACGAATTAACTCGCCTGCCTTTTCGAGCTGTTCAATGAAATGATAAAGTGATTTGTAAGGCATTTGAAAATTTACTTCTACGCTGTTTTTTTAATTAGCCCAAAGCAATTATTAACTTGAGGTATTCAGATACTTTAACTGTTTACTTAAAAACTTGTTTAACTTTTCAAGATATGAAAGGCGATGAGAAAAACTATTATCAATAGAGAATAGGCTGCGTGCAATTACTTTGCGACAGCAATTCCTAATTTTTTCTTAATTCCATCGGTAGTTATTGAGCTTGGGCGCTCGAGCGGATGTCCCAAGGCACGATCCCACACAAGTGAAGCCAACACACCCAATGCCCGCGAAACACCAAAAAGTACAGTGTAAAAATCGAACTCGGTAATGCCAAAGTGCATCAATAGTGCGCCGGAATGGGCATCGACATTGGGCCATGGGTTTTTTATTTTACCTGTGTTTTGCAAAATAGGTGGTGCTACTTTATAAATCATCTGTACAATTTCGCAGAGGTCATCTTTTTTGCCGCTGGCGACGATGTATTTTGTATAAAAATCTTGTTGTGCTGCAAAGCGCGGATCTGTTTTGCGCAACACGGCGTGTCCATATCCGGGAACAACTTTACCTTCTTCTAATGTTTTTTTAATAAAGTCGGCAATTTGGTTTTCGGTAGGCAGCCCGCCACCGAGCTGTTCGCGCATGTGCATAATCCACAAAATTACTTCCTGATTGGCCAGTCCATGTAAGGGACCTGCTAATCCATTCATTGCTGCAGCAAACGACAGATACGGATCGCTTAATGCCGAACCTACTAAATGTGTTGTGTGTGCTGAAACATTTCCTCCTTCGTGATCGGCATGAATAGTCATGTACATACGCATGAGGCGTTTTACATTAAAATCTTCGTAGCCCATCATGTGAGCCAGGTTTGCAGCCCAGTCGAGTTTGTGGTCGGGTTCTATGTGTTCGTTATTTTTATATTTTTTCCGATAGATGTAAGCTGCTACACGAGGCAAACGTGCAATAAGATTCATCGAGTCTTCGTAGGCATAATCCCAATAATCTTTTTTGCTGATACCTTTTCGATAAGCTGCGGCAAATAACGATTCTGTTTGCATACTCATAATGGCTATGCTAAACATGGTCATGGGGTGAGTTGATGAAGGAAGCGAATCGAGTACATCAAAGGTATGTTTAGGCACAATGCTTCTGCGCGCCCAATTGTTGGCTACGTTTGACACATCGTCGTAAGTTGGCAAATCGCCGGTAAGCATCAGATAAAAAATCCCTTCGGGTAGCGGCTCGGTACCTTTGTTGGGCGCCTTTGGCAATTGTGCGCGTAACTCGGGAATGCTGTATCCGCGAAAGCGAATGCCTTCTTCCGGATCGAGCTTCGAGGTTTCGGTAACAAGGCCGATAATGCCTTTCATTCCTTGATAGGTTTGAGCAACAGTATATTCGCCCAACTTTTTATCGCCATGTTCTTTTATCATTGCCTTTATTTCTTTGGCCATTGGCAGGGCCTTTTCGGCGAATTTATCTTTGAGAGTGTCCATAGTTATATTGTTGAAAATTATTTTAAATGACCGTGCGCTATGTTTGGACTGTCCGGATTAACAGAAAGTTTTAATAGCTTAGGATGAATGACCAAATCCATGTCCTCCATTGGTACAGCTCCCAGTAGCACCTCATCGCCAATAATCAAGGCACCAACAAAACATATCCTGTTTTCAAAAGAAATCTTTATTGGGCCAACGTAGGGGATCAGCTTGCTGCTTCCATCGGCTAAGGTAACTTCTCTTTTTTGAAGTTCTTTCAATTCAAGCTGTGCTGCGGTGTGTGAGGGAATGCAAAGATAGGTAGAGCCCGTATCCACCAAACACTTCACCTCTATTGGTTTCAAAGATTGATCAACAGGATTCGATAGAACTATATGAGAGTACACAAGACCCATGTTATTTAATAAATTTAAAATCTTTGCCGATAAATTCGGCTGCTTCGCCCAACTGTTCTTCTATTCGCAGCAACTGATTGTACTTGGCAATTCTGTCGGAGCGCGAAGCCGAACCGGTTTTAATTTGTCCACAATTAAGGGCAACGGCCAAATCGGCTATTGTTGTGTCTTCGGTTTCGCCCGAGCGATGGCTCATTACACTAGTGTACGAATTGCTTTGCGCTAACTGAACGGCGCTTACTGTTTCGCTCAACGTTCCTATTTGGTTAACTTTTACAAGAATAGAATTGGCCACTTTATTGTCGATGCCTTTTTGCAAGAAGTTAACATTGGTTACAAATAAATCATCCCCGACTAATTGTATTTTTTTTCCAAGCTTTTCGGTAAGCAGTTTCCATCCATCCCAGTCATTTTCGGCAAGGCCGTCTTCAATAGAAAGGATAGGATATTTTTTTACCCAATCTACCCAGTAATCAACCATCTCTGCCGACTTTAATTTTTCTCCGCTCGATTTTTTAAAAACATAGCTTTTAGTTTTGGCATCATAAAATTCTGACGAAGCTGCGTCCATAGCAATGTAAACATTATGACCCGGCTTATAGCCTGCTGTTTCAATGGCTTTAATCACAATTTTTATGGCTTCATCGTTCGATTTTATGTTGGGGGCAAAACCACCTTCATCGCCCACATTGGTTGAATAGCCTTTGTCTTTCAATACTTTTTTCAATGTGTGAAATATCTCTGTTCCCATACGCAGCGCCTCCCCAAAGGTTTCTGCGCCAACAGGCATTATCATGAACTCCTGAAAATCTATGCTATTGTCGGCATGCGCTCCGCCATTCAATATATTCATCAAAGGAATTGGGAGCACATTTGCATTAATACCTCCAACATAGCGGTACAAGGGTTGACGGGCTTCTTCGGCGGCGGCACGGGCAACAGCCAACGACACACCAAGTATGGCATTAGCACCCAAACTACTTTTGTTGGCAGTACCGTCAAGCCCAATCATTTTTTTATCAATGGCATTTTGATCAAATACATACATGCCATTTATTTCCTCTTTGATGGCTGTGTTTACATTGTTCACAGCCTTGAGTACGCTCTTTCCCATGTACATACCTTTATCGCCATCGCGTAACTCAACAGCTTCGTGCTCGCCCGTAGAGGCACCCGAAGGAACAGCAGCCCGACCCAATGTGCCGGTATCTGTTACCACTTCTACTTCAACAGTTGGGTTTCCGCGCGAATCGAGTATTTGACGCGCCTGTACACTTGAAATGAAAGCCATAAAATATGAGAAAGGTTGGTGAATAAATTTTGTGTATCAAAAATAAAAATTTAAACGATACGCTTGACCGCTTTAGAGCTAAAACTTTGTCTATAAAAACCCCAATGTTTTTTGTATGTTTGAAATTAGTTTTATGAGTGCAGCAAAAAAACCGGTTATAACCAAACAAGGCGTGAAAACTAAAACGCCATTATTTTCTGCGAAGCTGAAATGGCGATTTGTAAGCATCATATTTGCTTCGGCCTTTTTGTTGTATGCCAATACCCTACAGCACGATTACTCTCTCGACGACGATATTTATACTAAAAAAAACCGCTTTATACAGCAAGGCTTTTCGGCTATGCCCGATATTTTTAATAAAGGCTCGTTAGTAGGCTTTAACAATGCCAACGAATCTAACTACAGGCCATTGGTTCTGTTCAACTTTATGCTTAGCACAGCTATGTTTGGCAACAATCCTCATGTCGAACATTTTTTAAATGTTATTTTTTATGCATTAACCTGCTGTATCCTTTTTTTGTTTTTACAAAAGATGTTTAAGCAATACAATCCATTGGTTGCGTTGGCCATTACGCTTTTATTTGCATTTCACCCTGTACATACCGAAGTGGTGGCGAGTATAAAAAGTCGCGACGAACTATTAGGGTGGCTCTTCGGCGTGCTGTCGTTCTATTATTTGTTTTACTATATTGAAAATACCCGAATTACAAAAAAATATTATTGGTCGGTGTTTTTCTTTTTTGCTTCAATACTTTGTAAGGAAAACAGCCTTACGTTTGTTATTATTATTCCGCTGATGTTATACTTCTTTACCGAAATGCCGGTAAAAAATATTATTCGCACATCAGTTCCATATGCCATACTCATAGTTGTTTATATGGTCATTCGTGCCGGGGTGCTCGAGAGCATTACGTTTAAAGAAAAAATTATTGTGATGAACAATGGACTAATGGCTGCAAAAAATGCCGGCGAAATGCTTGCAACAAATTTTGTAATACTTGGCAAGTATCTATGGTTACTGCTTGTTCCGGTTGATCTTACATGGGATTACACTTATGCTCAAGTACCTATTGTAACTTTTGCGAGCTGGAAGGCTCTGCTCCCGCTATTCTTGTATTTGGGTTTTGGAGTTTTTATACTTGTACGCTTTCGACAAAAAAATGTATATGTTTTTGCGATATTATTTTTTCTGATTACCATTTTTCTATCTTCCAACCTTGTCGTAAAAATTGGTGCAACAATGGCCGAACGGTTTTTGTATGTTCCTTCGCTTGGTTTTTGTATTGCAGTTGTATTGCTTTTATTACACATAATGAAAGTTGATCTTCATACGCTCAATTGGTCGAATAAAAATAGTGTATTTGCTATATTGGGATGTGTATTGCTCTTGTACAGTTTTAAAACAATCGACAGAAATAAGGATTGGAAAAACAATTATGATTTATTTACTGCAGGCTTGAAAGTATCGGTTAACAGTGCGCGTGCTCATTTTGCCGTAGCCAGCGAATGGAGAATAAAAGGCGAAACCGATTCCGACCCGGTTAAGCGCCGCGAATTTCTAATGGGGGCAACAGATGAATATTATAAAGGAATAGCAATATACGCCGACGATTCAGAAATTTGGTATAACCTTGGGGTAACTTATTACGACTTAGGCGACACGGCAAATGCACGCAAGTCGTACGCAAAGGCTCTTCTGCTTAATCCTAAATACAGTATGGCACTGAATAATTCGGGAGTACTTTTTTTTAATTTGAAAAAATACGATACGGCCTTGAGTTACTTTACAAAAATTTTGCAAAACGATACTAATTTTATAGATGCGTACGGGAATATAGGTGCAGCTTATCACAATTTGGGCAATTATCAATCGGCAGCTTTATTTTATGAAAAAGCATTACAGAAAAATCCGAATAATAAAAGCACATTAAATAATATGGCATTGGTGTATAAAGCGCTTGGCGACTCAGTAAAATCATCAGCCTATGCGCAACGAGCAGCAGCCATAAAATAATGAGTTTCGAACTGACATATTACCCCTGTGGCGTTTGCGGCAGCAAGCAGTATAAATTATTGTATATCATTAAAAACTTTAACCTTGTTCAATGCAATAACTGCCGATTTGTATATGTAAATCCACGCATTAAAAATAACGAGTTATATAAAATTTATTCCGAACATTATTTTTCTAACCAAAGCGAAGGCTATGGATACCGAAACTACGAACTTACGTCGCATTTACGTATCAAAACATTTCAGAAATGGATGAAAAATATTGATCCGTATTTACCACCCTCAAAAGGGCTTGTGCTCGATATAGGTTGTGCTGCCGGGCATTTTCTTGACTTGATGCGTAATAGAGGATGGGAAGTAGAAGCCATTGAGTTGGATAAACAAATGGCCGAAAAGGTTCGAGCCAAAAACATATTGGTGAGCGAACAACCGTTCGAAGAATTTATTTCGAATAAAAAATATAACCTCATTACAATGTTCGATGTAATTGAACATATTCCTGATTTGAAAACAACGTTTAAAAAATTACACGATTTGTTGGATGACAACGGCGTTATTGCGCTGATAACGCCCAATTTCGATTCGACGCAACGCAAGTTATTCGGCAAACGTTGGTTTCAGTTTAAACCTTACGAACATATTCAATATTTTACACCTCAAACGCTTGCAAAAGTTATTGAACCCTACGGTTTAAAACTTATTCACACTTCTGCCAGCGGGCAATATGCCGATACCGGTTTTTTGTTAGACAGGCTCGACCGGTATAATTTTAAATTCATGAAAATGGCTGCTACGTTTGCTACAACCGCTTTAGGTTTAAAAAATAAATATTGGTACATGGACACCGGCAGTTTGTTTGCAGTACTAAAAAAACAAATCCCTTCTAAAAAAATAGACGTATGATATTACACTAAAAAATATTATTTTTATCCCTCCTAAAAAACAATATATACCTGTTTAGTACTTGGAACCGACCGACATTAATAATCCCGAATATTTTCATAAAGTAGTTGACTGCCAGTTGGCATGTCCTGCGCATACACCGGTCCCACAATATATCCGGCTTATTGCCGAAGAAAAATATACCGAAGCCTATATGATTAACTGGGATTCTAATGTTTTCCCCGGCGTATTAGGTCGCACCTGCGACCGCCCCTGCGAGCCTGCCTGCCGCCGCGGACGCGTAGAAGAAGAACCTGTTGCTATTTGTCGCCTCAAACGTGTTGCTGCCGACAATAAAGGAGATGTAAAAAAACTGATGCCACAAGTACCTTTCAAGCCAAACGGTAAAAAAGTTGCATTGATTGGTGCGGGACCTGCATCGCTCACCGTTGCCCGCGATCTCGCCCCGCTTGGTTACGAAATTCATTTGTACGACGAACAAAAGCAAGGCGGAGGTTTCATGCGCAGCCAAATTCCTTCTTTCCGTTTACCCGAAAGTGTACTCAACGAAGAAGTGAATTATATACTTGACCTTGGCATTCATACTCATTTCAATAAATTCGTTTCAAGTTTAAAAGATGTACTCGATAGCAGTTATGATGCTATTTTTGTTGGCAGCGGTGCCCCAAAAGGTCGCGATCTCGAAATTGCCGGGCGCAAAGAAGGAAATGCAAACATTCACATAGGCATCAACTGGCTTAGCAGTGTGGCTTTCGAACATACACATTCTATAGGTAAAAAAGTTATTGTACTTGGTGGTGGAAATACCGCAATGGATTGTTGCCGTACTGCACGCAGATTGGGCGGCGAAGATGTTAAGGTAATTGTGCGTAGCCCGTTTGCCGAAATGAAAGCTTCGCCTTGGGAAAAAGAAGATGCACAACACGAAGACATTCCTATTATTGACAATCACGTTCCTAAATCATTTGTTGTAGAAAATGGTCAACTGAAGGGAATGATGTTTGAAAAAGTAAAAGCTGTTTACGACGAGAATGGTAAAAGACAGTTAGTTCCTATTGGTGGTGATGATATTTTTTACCCCGCCGATGACGTATTGGTAGCCATCGGACAGGAAAACAGTTTCCCGTGGATAGAGCGTGATTTGGGTGTTGAGTTCGACAAATGGAATATGCCGATTGTAGATAAAATAACTTTTGCCTCTACTCACAAAAAAGTATTCTTTGGTGGCGATGCAGCTTTCGGACCTAAAAATGTAATTACCGCAGTAGCCCACGGACACCAGGCTGCCGTATCAATAGATCTTGTGTGTCAAAACAAAAACATCAATCAACGACTTGCACCTCATGTTAACTTAGTGAGCCAAAAGATGGGTATTCACGAATGGGCATACGACAGCCATGTAATTACCGATCAACGTTACATTGTACCTCAGGCAAATAAAAAAGTAACGCTTAAAAACCGTAAAAAAGAAGTAGAGCTTGGATTCGACAGACCTACGGGTTTTAAAGAAGCCGAGCGATGCCTTAACTGCGACATTCAAACCGTGTTTACAACAAATAAATGTATTGAGTGTGATGCCTGTGTTGATATTTGTCCTACATCGTGTATTACTTTTACAGAAAATAGCGATGAGCCGGCATTGAGAAAACACCTGAAAGCACCGGCCGAAAATCTTGAACAGGATTTATATGTTTCATCCATCTTACCCACCAAACGAGTAATGGTAAAAGACGAAAATGTATGTTTGCATTGCGGGCTTTGCGCTGAACGTTGCCCTACCTCGGCATGGGATATGCAAAAATTCTTTTACACAGTTACAAAAGCAGGGAACACATGTTATCATTGAACAATTCTAAAAAGTCGTTGGTGAATGACTTTGTTGTACGGTTTGCCAATGTAAACGGTACCGGTTCGGCGAGTGCTAATT
>JADLGT010000374.1 GCA_020849195.1 Bacteroidia bacterium | reverse complement strand
CATCCTGTCAAATACAAATAATTGCAATACGTTTACGACTAAAAACATGCGAAAAGATGCACCAAGTGTGCGCGATAGAATAAAAAAGAATGCGCCTGTTTTGTATGAATAAATTCCGAAACGTTGTTCCAGATAACTGTAAATTGAAGTTAGGTTAAGCCGGTAATACACCGGCATTAAAACAGTAGCGATAATAATATATCCGACAAAATAACCGAACACTACCATCAAGTATGAAAACTGTGTTGTGCCAACCCATCCGGGTACCGACATAAATGTTACACCCGAAAGCGATGCTCCAATCATGCCGTAGGCAACAACATACCATTTGGAGCTTTTATTTCCAATAAAGTAGCTGGCATTATTTGCTTTACGCGAGGTAAGCCATGTAATAAAAAATAGCAATGCCGAATAAACAATTACACAAGCTAAAATCAGTGAGGATGACATACCTCAAAAGAATAATAAAAATGTACAGGAAATTGGCAGCAAACAAGAAGTCTATTAACAGAGTTTTACACAATATTCAAGTCTGATTCATATTAAAAGCGCAGTAGCCTAATACAAAGTGTTTGGATTTCGTGCGAGGTATAGGTACTAATCCCGATAAACCGCAGATTTTATCGCCCTTTTGGGAGGTTTTACAATTCTGATTACATTATCGGGTTAAAACTACGTCCGGTTTATTTATTGTACCTTTGCGCCTCACTAAAAATAAGACAATGAATAGATTTGAAGAGTTGGGCATTAGCGGGAATGTTATTAAAGCCATAGCCGAGTTAGGATTTGAATCGCCAACACCCATACAAGAGCAGGCAATACCTGTGTTATTAAAACAACAAAGCGATCTTGTGGCCCTTGCACAAACAGGTACAGGAAAAACGGCTGCCTTCGGATTACCTTTAACTCAACTGATTGACTTTAACAGACGAAACGTTCAGGCTTTAATTCTTTGTCCGACTAGAGAATTGTGCTTGCAAATTACATCCGATTTAAAATCGTACACAAAATTTATTTCAAATGCACATGTTACTGCTATATACGGCGGTTCGAGTATTGATGCACAAGCTCGGGAAATTCGGAAGGGTTCGCAAATAGTTGTAGCCACACCCGGTCGTATGGTTGATATGATTGACAGGCGCTTGGTTGATATAAAACAAATTCGATGGGCTGTACTTGACGAAGCCGACGAGATGCTGAACATGGGCTTTCAGGAAGATTTAAATACGATACTTTCGCATACGCCAAAAGATAAAAACGTGTGGTTGTTTTCGGCTACTATGCCCAATGAAGTGGCGCGCATTGCCCGCAACTACATGGAAAATCCGCATGAAATTACTGTAGGTAACCGCAATCAGGGCGCATCTAATATTAACCACTTATTTTATGTAGTACACGCCCGCGACAGGTACAATGCGTTAAAGCGCATACTTGATTTTAACCCCGGCGTATATGGCATTGTGTTTTGCCGTACCCGTGCCGAAACACAGGAAATATCGGATTCTTTGATTCGCGATGGCTACAGCGCCGATGCGCTACATGGCGATCTTTCGCAAGCACAGCGCGATTTTGTAATGAAACGTTTTCGTGCAAAAACAATTCAAATGCTGGTAGCTACTGATGTGGCAGCTCGAGGTATTGATGTAGATGACATTTCACATGTAATAAATTATAACCTTCCCGACGAGATTGAAAGTTACACCCACCGCAGTGGCCGCACTGCCCGTGCGGGAAAGTCGGGAACTTCTATTGTAATTTTAAACATGAAAGAGTACGGAAAAATAAGACAACTCGAGCGTATTTTGGGTAAAAAATTTACCGAGAGCAAAATACCTACCGGCTTCGATGTGTGCGAAAAACAATTGTTTCATTTGGTTAAAAAAATTCACGACACCGAAGTAAACGAGAAAGGAATTGAACAATACCTTCCTAAAATTATGGAAGAGCTGAAAGATTTAACTAAGGAAGAATTGATAAAACGATTTATTACGGATGAATTTAGTCGCTTTTTAGATTATTACAAAAACGCACACGACCTCAATATCAGTCCAGAGGTAAAAAAAGAGCGCAATGTAAACACCAAACGTATGTTTGTTAATCTTGGTCAGCTCGATGGTTTGGATAATGCTAAGCTGAAACAGTTTATAAATAATTACAGTAAAATTCAGCCCACACCGGTTGTTGCAGCCGATGTACGACATACCTATTCGTTTATTGAGGTGGATGAGTCGCTTTACGAACAGCTCCGAATGGCTATGGAAGGTGCAGAACATAATGGTCGCCCTGTTAGAATGGAGCTATCGGCAAGGGCTAAACGCGATTCTTCGGGAAACAATTATGGAGGGGGGGCGCATAGCCATGGTCGTGGCAAGGGCAGAGGCTGGTCGGCAGGAGGAGGAGATAAAAAATGGGGAAGGGGACACTCGGGAGGCAGAGGCAACTTTCGCGAAGGGCGAAAATCATCGCGCTCGTACAGAGATAAAAAATAAAATGACTTATCCGGCTTTTAAAGTTTCGTATAATTGTGATATTGCATAACAAAAGCACTACGATGGAAAGACCGATTTATCAAAACATTTTAAAAAAAACAGATGAAAAGAAAAAGCAACTCGCTGTTTTAATCGATCCCGACAAGTTTGACTCTTCTGATATTATTGATTTAGCTAACGAAGCGGGTGTTGATTATTTTTTTGTGGGGGGCAGCCTAATGGTAAAAGGAAACATAGAGCAATGTGTTCGTTCGATTAAAAAAAAGTCATCCATCCCTGTAATTATTTTTCCGGGTACCGCAATGCAAATTTGCAACATCGCCGATGGCATTTTATTTATCTCACTCATATCAGGACGTAATGCGGACTTGCTTATTGGGCAACATGTTGCTGCTGCACCATACTTAAAGCAAAGCAAACTCGAAATTCTTTCAACAGGTTATATATTAGTTGATAGCGGAAGACAAACAACAGCATCCTACATAAGCAATACAACACCGGTGCCTGCCAACAAAAGCGAAATTGCTGCCTGCACTGCCATGGCCGGTGAAATGCTTGGTCTTTCGCTTATTTATCTCGATGCGGGAAGCGGTGCGAAAAAGGCAGTAAGCGAAAAAATGATAAAGCGTGTAAAACAAACTATCAATGTTCCATTATTAGTTGGCGGTGGCATACGATCGGCCGAACATGCCCGCAAGGCCCTACAAGCCGGTGCCGATATGCTTGTAGTGGGCAGTGCTTTCGAAAAAAATCCGGAGCTGCTGTTGTCGATTGCTGATGCAGTTCATAAAGAAGTTATTCTGCAGGGTTAATTTTGTCGTACATGAAAGATTATTTTGATAAATTACACTGTTGTATTCTACATGACAATTAAAGCCTAAAAATTTTACCTACGTGAAGCTGATTCTTATTTCCTCGTCGAAAAGTGTTGAAAAAGAGCTCGATATATTAATCACTCTTTTTGAAATGGGTTTGCAAACTTTTCACCTACGAAAACCAAAGTATTCAACACCCAAATTAAAAAGATTTTTACAACGTATTCCTGAGCAATACCACAACCGCATTGTAATACATTCGCACCACAATTTAGCCGCCAAATTCAACCTCAAGGGCATTCACCTTACCAAAACGCATAAACGAAAAAAACTAAAAAACTGGCTAACATTATTTTTATTATCAAGGAAGAAACCCGGTTTGGCAATTACCACCTCGTACACCAAACTGGGCGACCTGTTCGAAATAGAGAAACAATACTCTTACATTTTTCTTAGTCCTATATTCGACAGCTCAACATCAAAATATCAAGCCGGATTTACCGACCATAGTTTAACCGGTGCGCTCCAAAAAACTACCTACAATGTTATTGCCCGCGGCGGAGTAGATATTGATCAAATTGAAAAAGTAAAAAGTCTTGGGTTTTACGGCTTGGCTATTCAAAGTTCTATTTGGAACCAAGAAGACCCCGTTGAAAGATTCCGTGCTTACTTCAATAAGTTTAAAGAGCTGGGGCTAACCGTAGAATAAATTGTGTCTGCAAAATAATACTTCATTTTATTTTTCGAATTTGTACAGAAAGAAAATATACATTTTAAAAAAAAATGTATTTTAATAGTACAAATGTACCTCTGCAAAAAACATATTGCGTTTCTTTTAATTGCCATTTCATTTTTAGGCTTTGAAGCATTTGCACAAACAAAAGTTACAGGCAAAATACTTAATGCCAAAAACAAAGAGCCGCTGCCATTTGTAAATATTGTTTTTAAAAACACCTCTGACGGAGCTACCAGTGATTTCGATGGTAACTACGCTATTAGTACTACCTCCGCATCTGATTCGATTATGGCAAGCTACGTGGGTTACAAACGTGCGACAATAAAAGTAAAACCAAATGTTTCGCAAAATATTAATATTCTATTGGAAGAAAACAGTATTGAGTTGCAAGCTATTGAAGTTAGACCCGGCGAAAATCCGGCACTACGTATTATACGAAAAGTTGTTGAACACAAACCCAAAAATAATCGCGACCTGCTGGCAGCTTATCAGTATGAGTCGTACAATAAACTAGAATTCGACTTGAACAATATCAGTGATGAGTTCAAAAAAAGAAAAATGCTAAAACCCATCAAATTTATTTTCGACAATATTGACAGCAGTAACAAAACCGAGAAACCATTTTTACCACTTTTTATTACCGAAACCCTTTCCGAATACTATTACCTCCGCAACCCGAAAATGCAAAAAGAAATAGTAAAGGCAAGTAAAATATCGGGAGTTCAAAATTCCAGCATATCACAATTCCTGGGCGACATGTATCTGAACGTAAATGTATATGACAACAGTATTATTTTATTCGATAAAGGCTTTTCAAGTCCCGTGTCGGACAACGGAACATTGTTTTATAAATATTATCTAATCGATAGCATGTTTGTAGATGGACATTATTGCTATCAAATTCAATTCAAACCCAAGCACAAACAAGAATATTGCTTTGATGGAAACATGTGGATATCCGACACCACCTTCGCCATTAAGCGGCTTGAAATGGGTATAGCGAAAGATGCCAATATAAATTTTATAAATACCTTATCGGTAATACAGGATTATGCGCGAATTGATACTGTGTGGATGCTGCACAAAGATAAATTGGTAATTGACTTTGCAGTTAAAGACAACCGCATGGGCATTTACGGTCGTAAAACAACTTCGTACAAAAACTTTGTTATTAATAAGCCTCGTAACGATGGGTTTTATTCGAGAGAAAAGGATTTAATTGTTGATGAGTCGGCTTTAAAAAAATCGGACGACTATTGGAAAAGTGTAAGGCATGATACACTTACCAAAAATGAAGCGGCTATTTATAAAATGGTAGATACAATTCAAACCCTGCCCATTTATCATACATGGGTTGATGTAGCAACACTGATCGTTAGTGGCTACAAAACATGGAAATATTTTGACCTCGGCCCTTATTTTAACTTAGTAAGTTTT
>JADLGT010000373.1 GCA_020849195.1 Bacteroidia bacterium | reverse complement strand
ATTGTTCGTTAAAACCCTCTGCCCTTTTTTTTGCAATGTGGATTGTATTTGGGTTTAATTTTTTTAAAATACTTTGTGTGGCTTTTTTTCTAATGGCATCACTTTTGTAAGGGGCAGTGAGCAATTGAAACCCTAAGTTTCTGTATAATCTTACTCTTCCCATCCTTGCCACTATTTCTTTTTCTTCACTCAAGATTCCTTGCAACAAATCTATTTTTGATTTTTCGGGCAATTCAATAGTGTGTACCATTGATTTTTCCCAATTCAAAAACTCAAGCAAAAGCTCGTCAAGATTAAATTTTTTTGCATTTTTTTTCCCTTTCAAAATTAATTCGTAGCTCTGGTCGTGAAGGTTTTTGTCGTATAATATTTTTATATGATGTAGCTGCTCTTTTAATTCTTCGGATACTTCGCGATGAAACAAATGAAGGCTTTTCAGGATCAAGTTGTATAAATATATCTTTACTGCCGCTAATTGATTAGCTGCGATAGTACCTTTTACTCTTTTAATTATTTCACCCTCATTATACAAGTGTCTTTTTTTACTTCTTCTTGAAATTTGTTTCTCGATAGCGCTAAAAAGAGTAACTGAATGTTTCGCCTCTCTTACACCACTCTTCGCAGCAAAAAGTTTAAAATATCTTTTTTCCGACTTACTTAGCGAGTTAATGAGTAAAAATAATTTTTCACTATTGTTCATTAGATACCTATTTATTTATTCTATAAAGTATTGATATTAAAATAATTATAGAATATATTAATTGTTAGAAACTATATAAAGTTATGAAAATAATATTGATTGATAAAGTGTGTGTAACTATATTAGTAGTATAAGCAATTGAGCCAAACTGCTAAATGTGATTCAATGAAAAATTTTAATCTTCGACTAAATAAAAATCATTCATTACTGTTTTTGTTAGTGTTAGTAATAGGATTGACTTTAAACAACTTAGCAGCACAAACTATTGACCCAAAGTCGGTGGGTGTAATTTCACGAGCCGATTCTATTAATACTCCTTTAAATTCGCTTCGCGGTAATGGGATGGGCTTTACGCCCAACAAAGGTCAGTTTGTTGATGTGAATAAAAAACAGTGCCCCAATATTTTATATAAAGGCGGAGGCGGCGGGGCTGATGTGTATATAAGAAAAGATGGAATTAGTTACGTAACAAGCGATGTACAAAAAAAATTTCGTGAAGTTCAAGCAGAAGTAGAATCGGAGCAGGTGGCAAACGGCAAAAGTATATACGACATGAAGTCCCGTTCATCCGAACTCTTGGGTCGAATGAGTTTTAATGTACATCGGCTTGACGTAGATTTTATTGGAGGAAATGCGGAGTATAGCACAGTAGAATCAGACCAGGTAGAAGGTTTTACCAACTATTATTTGCCTCATTGTCCGCAAGGAATTACAAAAGTATATTCACATAATCGTATAACTGCAAAAAATATTTATCCGAATATAGACGTGGTTTATTATGGAGGGAAAGCGGAAGGTTTGAAATATGATATTGTAGTCAACCCGAATGGCGACCCGAACCGGATAAAACTTAACTACAGTGGAGTAAAAGAAATGCGAGTGACGAATGAAGGAGGACTACGGATTGAAACATCGTTAAGTATTATCAACGAATACCTTCCCAAAGTGTATCAAATTATTAACGGACAAGTTGTGGATGTTGGCTGTAAATATAAATTAGAAATGGTTCGAGGTTCGAAGTTAAAGGTTCGAAGTGAAGAGAGCCAACAATCAACAATATCCCCTAATCACTACATCGTTACCTTCGAACTTGGAGCTTACAACCACGGACTTCCCTTAATCATCGACCCCTGGGCAACCTACTACTCAGGAGGAGGAGCTTCTTTTACTATCGGGACAGCATCGGGAGTTGCAGCCGATGCAACAGGAAGTGTACTTGTAACCGGTCATACAGCTACACTTGATTTTCCGGTAAGTGCCGGGGCATTTCAGTTAACAAAAGGTAATGCAGCCGGATTGATGGATGCGTTTTTGGTAAAGTTTGATGCGTCGGGTACGAGAATTTTCGGCACCTACTTTGGAGGTAACAAATCGGATGAAGCGTATGGAATAACTGCCGATGGGAATGATGACATTTTAATTTCAGGGATGACCCAATCAACAAATTGTCCGACCAAAAATCCGGGAGGCGGCGCATACTTCCAAAGTGCATTGTCCGGAGGAGCTAATGCGGACGCTTTTGTTGCAAAATTTACTCCTGCCGGTTTGCTTACATGGGCCACACTTTATGGAGGCGGTGGAACGGAAGAGGCAGATGATGTTATTACCGATGGGTCGAACAACGTTATCATTGTAGGCAAGACGGCTTCGACCAACCTCCCAACGCAGGCTCCTTATCAGGCAGCTTTAAGCGGAACTTCAGATGCTTTTGTAATTAAGTTCAACAGCGGATGTGTGCGCCAATGGGCAACTTATTATGGGGGGGCTGTTGATGAAAGCGCATTGGGTGTTGCAACCGATGGAGCAGACAATATTTTTTTTACAGGATTAACATCTTCTACAAATTTTCCTGTGCTTACAGCATTTCAAGGAACCTTTGGAGGAATAGGCGATGCGTTTGCAGTAAAATTGAATGGTGCAACAGGGTTCCCGTTGTGGGCTACATATTATGGCGGGACAGGGAATGACAACGCCTGTGGTGTTGCAGTAGATGCACTGGGCAACTGCATTGTTGTTGGACTCACACAATCCACAACAGCGATTGCAAGCGCAGGAGCTAATCAAATGACTTTCGCTGGAGCAGATGATGCTTTCATTGTAAAGTTCAACTCCGCCGGTGTGCGTTTGTGGGGCACCTACCACGGAGGCGTAAATGCGGAGGTAACCGGAGGATGTGCTGTTGACAGTAAAAATAATATTTATTGGTACGGGGAAGTGGAGGATGCTCAACCAGACCCGAGTTGGATAACCACCTGCGCCTACCAAAACACGTATAACGGAATGGAAGACCAAATAATTTCAAAATTTACTCCAGATGGTAAACTTACTTGTACAACAGCTGTTGGGGGACCGGGCGAAGAAGATTTTGATGGAGGATCTGTTGCGCCTCATTTTGATATTGCCGTATCCGACCCTTATATCTACATCGCCGCTCATGTCAGACAAGGTGGCTACCCTGTAACTCCGGGCGCATTTCAAACCATAAACAGAGCGCCGGCAAATGGAGAAAATGATGCGTTTATCAACCAACTTTGTATGAACATCTGCCAGCAAAAATTTACTGTAACAAATGCAAGCGCCAATAAAACGGTTGTTTGTATTAACGATCCAATTACTTTTTCATCTTCCGTTAATTCTTCTTGCGATACTACCGATATGCGTTTTAAATGGACATTTACGGGTGCTTCTCCAAATTCATCCACCGCTGCCAATCCTGTTGTGTCCTACGCCAGCCCCGGATACTATTCGGTTAAACTTGTTGTGAGTACCCCCTGTCAGAAAGATTCGGTAATAAAAACAAATTACATTATTGTTAACCCCTGTACCATTAAAGCTATGGCAACTTCCGATACAGTATGTTCGGGCATCTGTACGACTGTTATCGCAACAGGCTCAAATGGAAAAGCGCCTTATACCTATAGCTGGAGCACGGGATCAACCTCCGTTACGGCGAATGTTTGCCCTACAACAACTACTGTCTATACTGTAATGATTACTGATGCAAATGGAAATTATGCCGCTACCAACGCAACAGTATTTGTGTATCCAATTATGACAATAACATCTACCGCAACTAATCAAACCTGTACTACAAACGGCTTAGCTTCAATTACAGTTTCCGGAGGAACGCCTGCCTATACATATACATGGAGCAGCGGGCAAACTTCAACCACAAGTGGTTATGCGCCCGGAAATTATACAGTAACAGTTACTGATGCATTAGGTTGTACGCTTACCAAAGCATTTAATCTAACCAGCTCAAGTCCTGTGTCGGCATCGTTT
>JADLGT010000372.1 GCA_020849195.1 Bacteroidia bacterium | reverse complement strand
TTCAACGTGATATTCTTTTACATATCCGTAACCTCCATGAATTTGTACAGCCTCAACGGTTGTTTCCATCGCAACACGTGATGCAAATAGTTTGGCCATGGCGCTGGCAGTCGTGGAATCTTCGCCACGGTCTTTAAGCCAGGCTGCTTTTAAACACAGTAAACGTGCAGCATCAATTTCGGTAGCCATGTCGGCCAATTTAAATTGTATAGCTTGATGTTGTGAAATGGGTTTCCCAAAGGCTTTTCTTTCTTTTGAATAAGACAAGGCTAGTTCGTATGCTCCACTTGCAATACCTAAGGCCTGCGATGCAATGCCTATGCGCCCTCCCGAAAGTATTTTCATGGCAAACTTAAAACCAAAACCATCATCGCCAATACGATTTGTTTTAGGCACTTTAACATCGGTGAACATAAGCGAATGTGTATCCGATCCGCGTATGCCAAGCTTGTCTTCTTTTTTTCCTACTTGAAAGCCGGGAAAACCGCGTTCAACAATCAGTGCGTTAATACCACGAGAACCTTTCTCGGGATAGGTTTGAGCAAATACAATATAAAAGGAAGCACTGTTGCCATTGGTAATCCAGTTTTTTGTACCATTCAGTAAATAATAATCTCCCTTATCTATTGCTGTGGTACGTTGCGATGTAGCATCGGACCCCGCTTCGGGTTCAGACAAACAAAAAGCACCAATCACTTCGCCTTTGGCAAGCTTCGTTAAATAGTTTTGCTTCTGTTCTTCTGTTCCGAACTTTTCGAGTCCCCAACACACCAACGAATTATTGACCGACATAACAACTGCAGCCGAAGCATCAACTTTTGCAATCTCTTCCATAGCCAACACATACGATATAGTATCCATGCCTCCGCCGCCATATTTTGGATCAACCATCATCCCCAAAAATCCTAACTCGCCAAGCTGTTTTATTTCTTCTTTTGGAAATTGCTGATGGGTGTCGCGTTCAATAACGCCGGGTTTCAAAACCTCATTGGCAAAATCACGAGCTGCTTTTTGTACGGCTAATTGTTCTTCGCTGAACTCAAGTACCATAGTTGTTAAAATAAATTTGTTTACAAAACAAATGTAACTTTTTAGAGCAAAAATTACTAATCTTGCTGTAACTATGAATCTGTTTTAAATTCGTTTATGAGCATGTCAAATTCTGCAGTTGTTGTTGGTATCATGTCGGGCACATCGTTGGATGGCGTTGATATTGCTTGTTGTAAAATTTGGATAAAGAACAATAAATGGTTTTATAAAATTATAGCTGCCGAAACGGTTGCATATAATAAGACGTGGTTTATTCGTTTGCAAAATGCTGAAAATAATTCAGCATATACGCTTGCGCTAATTAATACTGACTATGGACATTATTTGGGGCAACAGGTTAAACAATTTATAACTAAGTATCGATTGAACCCTGATTTTATTTCATCTCATGGTCACACCATTTTTCATCAGCCGGAAAATAAACTAACCCTGCAAATAGGTAGTGGAGCTGCAATTGCAGCCGAATGTGGTTTACCGGTAGTTTGTGATTTCCGCAGCAAAGACATTGCATTAGGGGGACAAGGAGCGCCACTTGTGCCCATTGGCGACGAGTTGTTGTTTAATCAATATTCGTTTTGCTTAAATATTGGCGGATTTGCCAACGTGTCGTTTAGTCGCCGAAGCAAACGTTTAGCCTACGATATTTGCCCGGCAAATATTGTACTGAATTTTCTTGCAGGCAAACTTGGAAAAAAATATGATAATGAAGGAATGCTTGCCCGTAAAGGCAAGGTTGATAAACATTTAATTACACAATTGAATAACCTATCTTATTACAAAAGTAAAACACCTAAATCCTTGGGTAAGGAATGGGTTGTTCAAACTATTTTTCCGTTACTAAAAAAATCGGGGCTAAACCCATTCGACCAGCTACGTACTTTTACCGAACACGCAGCAATACAAATTGCTAATGCGTGTAAAAGTAAGAACGGAAATAAAACCATATTGATTACCGGTGGCGGCGCCTACAATTTTTTTCTGATAGAACGAATAAAGGCGCACACTAATGCTTCAATTGTAATCCCTGATAAAAAAACGATTGAATTTAAAGAAGCAATTATTTTTGCATTGTTGGGCCTGTTGCGTATGCGTGGCGAAATTAATTGTCTGCATTCGGTAACGGCTGCAAAAGAAAGCGTTGTGGGCGGATGTGTTTACTTATAAATAAAAAAGCCAACAACTAGTTTAATTATTTGTTGGCGTAAAAATTATAACGAAGCTCTGTTACAAATCTTCTCCTGAATAGTACTCATCATCATCGTCATCGAAATTGGTATTAAAGTCATCCAGCTTGATGTCTTCCTCGCCATCAAATCCATCAAACTCATCCTCGTCGTCGGATGTTTTTGATTTCGATGCCTTCGATGCCTTAATTTTTGCAGCGGGCTTAGCCGATTTTTTTGCGGCTATTTTTTTTGAACTTTTTGCCTTCTTCATCCGTTTACTGTTTTCCGGTTAGTAATGATGTTTGTTTTACGAATACGAATTTCAAAAAAAAGAATGTAAAACAAAAATTTTGCTTTGAATTATTTTATTGCAATATAACCCTACTTTTGTTTTAACGAAACTAATATATAAAGAAATATTCATGCAAGAGGTTTTAGGACAAACATTTTTAGGCAATACCATTGAGCATTACTATTGGTTTGCCGGTATTGTAGTAGCCGGTATTGTATTAAAACGTTTACTATCGCGAGGGATAAGCTCATTCGTCTATCGGGTTATAAAAAAATATTCGTCCGGATTGGGCAACAACCATTTGTTTAATTTGCTTAAAAAGCCGGTTGAACTTTTGGTGCTGATTATTACCTTTTATTTTGCTTGTGATTGGCTCGACTTCCCTGTAGAGTGGCATTTGGCTCCAAAGGAGCATTTTGGTGTGCGGATGGTTATTCGCCGATTCTTCTTAACGAGTTTGGCGCTTGCTTTAACATGGATTGTATTACGTCTAATAGACTTTTGGGCGCTAACTTTTACTCATAAAGCAATACGCGAGGGAAACGGTAATCACAGCCAACTTATTCCTTTTATGAAAGAAGTCATAAAAGTAATTGTTGTAATTTTTTCGTTATTCTTTATGCTAGGCACTATTTATCACCTTAACATTACTTCGCTTATTGCCGGATTGGGTATAGGGGGCTTGGCAGTTGCACTTGCTGCAAAAGAATCAATCGAAAACTTACTGGGATCTTTTACTATATTTTTTGATAAGCCATTTACAATTGGCGACACTATTAAAGCCGATTCAATAGAGGGTACTGTTGAGCGAATAGGTTTCAGGAGCACACGCATACGTACCGGCGAAAAAAGTTTTGTAACTGTGCCGAATAAAAAACTTGTGGATGAAGTGTTAGACAACCTTTCACTACGTACCGAAAGGAGAGTGTCATTTTCAATTAGCCTTAGCTACAACACATCGCCGGACAACATCAAAAAAATTATTGCTGACATCGAAAAAGGAATTAATGAATATTCTACGACTAACCATTTGGCAACAAGAGTAACGTTATACAACCTTGGTCTTACCGCAATAAATATACATGTGTTGTATTTTGTGACCGGAAATGACAACGACATTTATCTTAAAACACGACAAGACGTCAATATGAAAATTATTGAAATTGTAACGGGATATGGAGTACAATTTGCAGTTGAAAAAATTCAAACGTCAACCAACTGATTAATCGCTTGCTTGAGCCGAACGTATAGAATTGAAATTTCGTTTTCGCCACTGACGCACTATGCTAACTTCTAATTTACAATTCAGGCACAAGCCTACCCCAGCATTTTCAAAAACGAAACTTCTTTTTCACTTAGTAAGCGCCAACGCCCGCGCGAAAGTTCTTTTTTGGTAAGCCCGGCAAACACTACGCGATCGAGCTTTACAACGGTATAGCCAAAGTGCTCGAACAACCTGCGAACAATACGGTTGCGGCCACTATGTATTTCAATGCCTATTTCTTTTTTACCTGCGCCATCGCCTGCATAATTTATGGCATCAGGTAAAATCAGACCATCGTCGAGCAGAACACCTTTGTTTGCAATTTCGGCCAAGTCGGTTGAAGATAGCGGCTTATCTAGCGTAACATGGTACACTTTTTTTATACCGTGTTTTGGATGTGTTAATTTTTTGGTAAGATCTCCATCGTTAGTAAGCAGCAGAACACCGGTGGTATTACGATCAAGCCGACCAACGGGATAAACGCGCTCTTTACAAGCGTTGCGTACAAGGTCGAATACTGTTTTACGATTACCCGGGTCGTCGAGAGTTGTAATAAAATCTTTTGGTTTATTCAGCAGCACATAAACCTTTTTTTCTGTACGAAGTGTTTCGCCTCCATAATTAATTACATCATCGGGCTTTACTTTATATCCCATTTCAGTAATTACTTTTCCGTTCACGCTAACGGCTCCTGCACGTATCAGCTCATCGGCTTCGCGCCGGCTACAAATACCTGCATTGGCAATATATTTATTTAAACGGGTCAATCCGTCGGTACGTATTTCGTTTTGATGAGTAAGTTTTTTATAGCTTGCTTTATACCGTTTTTTATTTGATTGTTTTCTGAATGGAGTTCTTTCGTCCCAATCTTTTCTTTGATGGGCGCTATCTTCATTTGAAGGTTTTGCGCTTCGAAATTTATTGGATGGCTTTCCAAATGACTTACGTTTATCAGCCAATAAATTTTCTCTTTTGCGTTCCGAATAACCGGCTTGTCCGTGATCGAGATCTTTATTTGGGTTAAATTTTTTTTTGTCTGACGAACGTCGGAAATTTTCACGGGATGGTTTTCCAAATTGTTTACGTTTATCCGCTAATAAATTTTCTCTTTTGCGTTCCGAATAACCGGCTTGCCCGTGATCGAGATCTTTATTTGGGTTAAATTTTTTTTTGTCTGATGAACGTCGGAAATTTTCACGGGATGGTTTCCCAAATGCTCTTTCCTCAGGACGGCTACGATTAGCACCATTCCTTCTTTTATTCGGATGTTTTTTATCAAATCTGCGCATAACGCAAAGGTAGTTAATATAAGCTATCCGATGGGAGAAAACGCATCTTCAATGTGTGTTACTTGGGGTGCTGTTCCCGATGTAAACAGAATGGCCACTACATCAAAACGAGTTTCGGTTTCAATATTATACTCGGTTACATAGGCATCGGCGGCATTGATTACGCGTTTTTGTTTTTTGCGAGTTACCCATTCGTGTGGATCGCCAAAATCAACGCTGTTTCCCGATTTCACTTCAACAACAATAAGTAGGTCGTCTTTTTTCGCAACAATATCGAGTTCCAGGTGTTGATAGCGCCAATTTGTATGTAAAATAGAATATCCTTTTTTATTCAAATAAGTGGCTGCAATCTTTTCTCCTTTATCACCTGTTTTCTTTGACATGGCAGCGAATATAGTTGAATTACTAGCGAAATACTTTGACCCTTGCTAACTATTTATTTTCATTTGGCACGGTACTTGAATATTGTTAAATAAAATTTACTATTTTCGTATAACTAAACCACTAATTATGAAAAACTTAAGCCACAAATTAATTATCGTATTACTTGCAGTTGCAGGTTTTGCTTCTGTCTCGTTTGCACAGTTTGAAGGAACTATTGAGTTCAAAAAAAAGAGCGCAACAGATACTACTAAATACATTTATTACGTAAAAGGAAACAAGATTCGTATTGACGAAATTGGCTCGCAATCAAAAAAAATAGAAGGAACTTTTCTTATTGATCTTGCAGCAGGAACAATGATGTCGCTAAGCCACGACCGAAAACTGTATATGGATCAGAAACCCGGTGCTCCGGTTGCTGTTGGCGGTAAACCTGAAATTAAAAATACCAAAACCTCAAAATCGTTACAAGGAATTAATTGCAAAGAAATTATTGTATCTAACGTCGAAGAAAAAACCACTATTAAATATTATATAGGCGGATCGAAATATGATTTTTTTGTAAAAATGTTGCGCTTGCTCAATAGAAAAGACAAACAGTCGAGTTACTTTTTATTGTTGGGTAAAGAAGCCGGCGACGGATTCCCCTACTTGTCTATTCAAACTGACGAAACCGGTAAAGAGGTAGGCAGATTAGAAGTGGATAAAATAGAAAAGAAAGCTATTGATACCGAGATGTTCGACATACCCAAAGACTATCACAAGTTTGAAAAAAATTAAACCAAGATTTTACAATTGGTTTTGTAAAAATAAATTAAAATCCGACTGTAACTTCACTGCCGGTTACTACAAACCTCGCCTTCCGACCAAAAACCAGGGCGAGGTTTTTTTCTATATGTCCTGCCGGGAAATTAAAACAAACAGGATAGTTGTGCTCATCAACGGCTTCTCGAATTATTTCTTCCGCTGTTTTTCCAAAGGGAGTTGGGCTGTCTTTCATTTCTGTCATACCGCCAACAATAAGCCCTGCAAGGTTATTTAACATCCCCGATCGTTTTAAATTCAACATCATTCTGTCGATGTGGTAGAGGTATTCATTTATATCTTCTATAAATAATATTTTCCCATTTGTGTCAATTGCAGAACAACTTGCATTCAGCGCATACAATAACGACAGATTGCCGCCGGTTAGTTCGGCTTCAGTTTTGCCAATTCTGTTCAATGGGTTAACGCTGACAGAATGCGACAAGGGAAAATTAAAAAGTGCTTTACGCAAAGTTTCTGTGGCATCGGCATTTTTGTGAAATGAACCGGGCATAACGGAGTGAAGTGTTTCGACACCAAAATTTTTATTGATGTGCGAATGTAAAACGGTTATATCGCTGAATCCTGCTATCCACTTTGGGTATTTACAAAATGTTTTAAAATCAAGCTTGTCAATAATACGCATTGTGCCGTACCCGCCACGCGCACAAATAATTAATTTTACCGAAGTGTCGTTCAAAGCGTATTGCAAATCGGCAATTCGTTCCTCGTCAGTTCCCGCAAACTGATTACAGGTTTTAAAAATATTTTTTCCTAATTCTACTTCTAATCCCCATTGATGAAATAAGTCGAGTGCCGGCTTTATTGCTTCGGCAGTAATTTTCCCGGCCGGCGCTACAACAGAAATTTTATCGCCTTTTTTAAGATATGGAGGGGTAATCATAATTTATAGATGGGCTTCAATTTGTATCTTTGCTGCAATTTACAATAACGCTTTGAAGTTCGGCATTTGAACCTTAAGGATTTTTAAACAATACTAAAGTTTCTGTTTATTTAATTAAACTATTTTTAATTTTTAATTACACGCATTGAATTATAAACGCCATACAGTAACCGCAGCTCTGCCCTACGCCAATGGTCCCTTACATATTGGCCATTTGGCCGGATGTTATCTGCCGGCCGACATTTATGTGCGCTACCTGCGCCTTAAGGGCGATGATGTTATTTTTATTTGCGGGTCGGATGAACACGGAGTTCCTATTACAATAAAAGCAAAAAAGGAAGGCATTACACCTCAGCAGGTAGTTGATAAATACCATAAACTAATGGGCGATACGTTTTCTGATTTCGGAATTTCGTTCGACATCTATTCACGTACGTCCGGAAAGGTGCACCACGAAACGGCTTCAGACTTTTTTAAAACGCTGTACGCAAAACAAATTTTTAGAGAAGAGGTAACCGAGCAATATTACGATGAAAAAGCCAAGCAGTTTTTGGCCGATAGATACATTGTAGGCACTTGCCCCAAGTGCGGTAACGAAAATGCCTACGGCGATCAATGCGAAAAATGCGGAACTTCGCTAAGTCCCACCGAACTTATTAATCCACGATCAACTCTGTCGGGAGAAAAACCTGTTTTGAAAAAAACAAAAAATTGGTTTTTGCCCTTAGACAAAATGCAGCCCGATATTGAGCGCTACATTGAAACGCACAAAGACTGGAAAACAAATGTTTATGGACAATGTAAATCGTGGCTGAACCAAGGGTTGCAAGCCCGCGCCATGACCCGCGATTTAGACTGGGGTGTAAAAGTTCCTGTTGAAGGAGCCGAAGGGAAAGTGTTGTATGTGTGGTTTGATGCGCCAATAGGATATATTTCGGCTACCAAAGAATTAGTTGAAGAAAAAAGAAAATCGAATCCACAGTCAAAAACATTGGATTGGACATTGTATTGGAAGGACAAAGAAACCCGGCTGGTTCATTTTATCGGAAAAGATAATATTGTTTTTCACTGCATCATTTTTCCTGCAATGCTTATGGCGCATGGTAATTATATATTGCCCGACAATGTGCCCGCCAACGAATTTTTGAATTTAGAAGGAGATAAAATTTCAACCTCGCGCAATTGGGCTGTTTGGCTGCACGAATACCTAATTGATTTTAAAAACAAACAAGATGTGTTACGTTATGTATTGTGTTCGAATGCGCCCGAAACAAAAGACAACGATTTTACGTGGAAAGATTTTCAGGCAAAAAATAACAACGAGTTGGTGGCGATACTCGGTAATTTTGTGAACCGGACCTTGGTGCTTACAGAAAAATATTACAATGGAATTGTTCCGGAAGCAGATACTTTAACTAATAACGATTTAGCGTTGCTTGATGAGATACTACAATTTCCGAAAAAAATTAGCAGCTCGCTCGATGCCTTTCGCTTTCGCGAAGCGCTTGCTGAATTGATGAATATGGCCCGTGCCGGAAATAAATATTTAGCCGATAACGAGCCATGGAAAATGGCATCAACTAATGATGCCCGCGTGCGTACAGTTATGAATATTTCGCTGCAAATAGCGGCTAATTTAACTGTGCTTATGGAACCTTTTTTGCCACACAGCGCGAAAAAACTTTCGACCCTGCTTAACTTACACAATTTAAAATGGAGCGACACCAACCGCACCGATTTATTGAAGCCCGGACATAAGTTGGGCAAAGCCGAATTGTTATACGATAAAATAGAAGATATTGAAATAGAAAAGCAAATACAAAAACTAATTGACTCAAAAAAAATGAACGACTCGCAAATGCCACAACCTGCCGCCGATGCTCAGGCTGCCTTACAACAACCTAAGCCTGATATTACATTCGACGATTTTTCGAAGATGGACATACGTGTAGGAACCATAGTAGAAGCCGAGCGCGTTCCTAAAACAGACAAACTTTTGAAACTTACAATTGATACAGGCATCGACCGGCGCACCGTTGTGTCGGGCATAGCAGGGTTTTACAATCCGGAAAATATAATTGGGCAAAAAGTAAGTCTGTTGGTAAACCTGGCTCCACGTACCATTAAAGGAATTACATCTCAAGGAATGATACTGATGGCAGAAAATTCGAACGGAGAACTTTCGTTTGTTTCGCCTACAAAACAAAACAGCAATAACGGGAGTGTTATTAAATAGTTGCAGGCAATATCAAGACAGAAAACATGACGTATAGACCAAAAGCATTTATTAGTTGCAGTCTTAGGACAGAAGACAAAGACTTTGTTAGTTTAGTTGAAAACATTCTTTATTTTCAGATACTTGTTATATCCTCGGTTATTGATTTTTTGTTTGGTCAGTTTGCCTGACCTTAAACTTTTTTCCAGTCGTTGTAGTCCCTGCTTACGCAAGTGGGCATCCTTTTTAGC
>JADLGT010000371.1 GCA_020849195.1 Bacteroidia bacterium | reverse complement strand
CACTAGACTTTCAGCCAACCGCTACCGAAGCTTGCCTTAATGTAAGTGTGGTCGATGGTAAAAAGAAACCACAGCCCGGTCAGCCCGTTACTTTCGAAAATAGTAAAACAAAAAAACAATACAGCGGAGTAACAAAAGACGATGGGAAATTTAAATTACTTGTGCCCAAAGGAGCTACCTATAAACTTAAATACAAAGCATTCAGCACCAGTGTTGATTATTCAACGCTCACACTTCCGCTTGCAAAAGATACACTTCTGAATTTTAATGTGGACATAATTTTTCAACAACCCAAACAATACACACTTAATAATGTGTTCTTCGATTCAGGGAAAGCTTCGCTTCGGCCCGAATCGCACAAAGAATTAAATGAGCTGGCCGAATACATGAATCTTAAAAAAACTTTGTCGATTGAAATTGCCGGACACACCGACAATGCCGGTGTAAAAGAAACGAACCAAAAACTTTCCGAAAGCCGAGCCAACGCTGTTCGCGACTACCTTCTGAAAAAAGGAATTGTCCCCGAACGTGTGGATGCTAAAGGCTATGGCGACACGCAACCTATCGCCGACAACAGCACCGAAAATGGAAAACAAAAAAACAGGAGAACCGAAGTACGAATTATGAAAGATTAGTTCACGCTGTAAACTTGTACCCTACGCCCCGTATCGAATGAAAATGTTTTGGATTTTTAGGGTCTTCCTCAAAATATTTTCTGAAAGCAAGAATATAATTATCAATAGTACGTGTTGAGGGATAAGCCTCAATGCCCCAAGCCTGTTCAAGTATTTGCTCGCGCGACACAACTTCGTTTTTTCGATCGGTAAGTAGTTTTAATAAGAGTACTTCGCGTTTGGTAAGCCGTTGTTTTGTTTTGTTAAGGCCGGAAATTTCGTAGGTTGTAAAGTTAATCGCGTTGTTTCCAAAGCTATAAATATGATCAGTAGTAGTAGTTTTAGCAGAGTGCTTCAACAGATTTTTCACACGCAATAAAAATTCTTCAAGATTAAATGGCTTGGACAAATAATCGTCGGCGCCAAGTTTAAGTCCTTTAACGCGGTCGTCGCTGCTGCCTTTGGCGGTTAAAAATAAAATAGAAACATTGGTATTTTCGCGTTTTACTGTTTCGCATAGGGCGTATCCATCCATCTCCGGCAGCATTACATCTAACACCAACAAATCATAGGGTACTGCACGAAACTCTTCTAAAGCTTTTTTACCATTATCAACCGCCGTAACAAAATAATTCTCCAGCTCAAGATTTAATTTGAGCATTGTCCGAAGATGATCTTCATCTTCAACTAACAATATGCGTTTGTCGTTCATTATTTTGCTTCGTAGTAAAGTTAATAATAAGTAACTTTACATGGTATGTCGCAAACTATTCAACAACTTATTTCATCAACATCATTACCCTCAAATCTAAGAGCTATTGCTCAAAAAATTTTGGATAATGAGCGGATAACTGTTAATGAAGGTATAACCCTTTACTACAGTGGCGAATTGGGCTTTTTAGGCGCACTTGCCAATTATGTGCGCGAACATAAACACGGCGATAAAACTTATTTTAACCGCAACTTTCATATAGAGCCAACTAATATTTGTGTATTCGATTGTAAATTCTGTTCGTACTCGCGCCTTCTAAAACAAAAAGAGGAAGCATGGGAATTAAGCGAAGATCAAATACTTGATATTATTAAAAAATATGATGGACAGCCGGTTACCGAGGTACATATTGTAGGCGGAGTTCATCCTAAAATGGGATTGAACTATTTTGCTGCCCTCATAAAAAAAATAAAAGATTACCGACCCGACCTGCATGTAAAAGCATTTACCGCTGTTGAGCTGGAGTACATGTTCCGCAAAGCAAAGGTGAGTTACGAAGAAGGGTTAAGTTATTTTAAAAAGCACGGACTAAACTCTTTGCCCGGTGGTGGTGCCGAAATTTTTGATGAGGATGTACGTAAACAAATTTGTGAAGATAAATGCACAAGCGCGCAATGGTTAGAAATTCACGAAACAGCGCATCGCTTAGGCATACCGTCGAACGCTACAATGCTGTACGGGCACATAGAGAAATACGAACACCGTATCGATCACATGAACCGCTTACGTACATTGCAAGACAAAACAAAAGGGTTTAACACATTTATACCGCTTAAGTTCCGTAACAAGGATAACCAAATGAGCAAGGTGCCTGAAGTTAGCGTTATAGAAGATTTGCGTAACTATGCCATAGCACGCCTATTTTTGGATAATGTGCCCCATCTAAAAGCCTACTGGCCCATGATTGGTCGTACCACCGCACAACTCTCGCTCAATTTTGGTGTTGATGATATTGATGGAACGATTGACGACAGTACAAAAATTTATTCCATGGCCGGTGCCGAAGAACAAAGCCCTTCCTTAACAACGCAACAATTAGTTGAACTTATTAAACAGGCGAAACGTCGGCCAATAGAGCGCGACACGCTGTACAATGTAGTTAACGATTATACAAACATAACGTTTGCCGAATCGGAAACGGTGTAGTGGGCGGGTCTGTAACCGGCAACGACAGCCAAATTCTTGAGTCTGTAAACCTTTAATAGTAATATACACAATGTCAACACCGGTAGCAGAAAAAGAAAAATTGGTAAGTGGCTATTCCGAAGTAAACGGGATAAAAATGTATTATGAAATTTATGGACGAGGAAAACCACTTGTTCTCATTCACGGCGGCGGCTCTACAATTGAAACAAGCTTCGGAAGAGTTATTCCGCTATTTGCTAAAGATAGGCGACTTATTTGTGTTGAACTGCAAGCACACGGGCGAACAGAAGATCGCGACACTCCAATTTCATTTGAACAAGATGCAGATGATGTTGTAACACTACTTAAAAATCTATCCATTAACAAAGCAGATTTTTTTGGATTTAGCAATGGAGGAAACACGGCATTGCAAATTGCAATCAGACATCCCGAACTGTGTAATAAAATTATTGCAGGGTCGCCTCTGTTGAAACGAAATGGTACACGACCTCAGTTTTGGGAATTTATGAAGAACGGAACTTTTGATCAAATGCCACAGCAATACAAAGACGCTTTTATCAAAGTAAATCCCGATAGTACAAAACTTATGACGATGTATCGCAAGTGTGCTGAACGAATACAAAACTTAAAGGACTTTCCGGATGAGCTGATAAAATCTATAACAGTACCTGTTTTACTTATTAATGGCGAACACGATGTTGCAACACACGAACATATCGTTACCATGTCTAAATTAATTTCTAATTGCAAGTTAGCCATTACCCCCGGCGGTCATGGAACATATATTGGAGAAATAACAACCTTAAACTCCGACTATAAAGCGAATAATTTTATCGTTCCTCTGATTGAAAATTTTTTGAACGAAAACTAAACAGGCTCTAAACAAGAGTAAATAAAAAAAGAATGAAGATTGCTATTAACAAAAAGACGCTCTATCAATGTGAGTATGCCATAACCCGCAATGATAAAACAGTAGAGCTGATAATACTTGAAACAAAAACCTACCTCATTCACGATATTTGCCATTATTCGGTCGAAAAAAATTTAAACTGCCTAAACGGCTTTTGGGGTATGCTTTCTCAGGGACATACTTTCAATGAACTTTTTGGCAAAAATAATCCGCAAACAGAAAGCCTCCGGTTTATCGAAAAAATTGTTGGCCCTATTCAGTCGGTATATTTGGGATACATTCCTAAAAATAATTTAACACAACACATAGAACACCTCCATTATGAAATAACTGAAGACAGCTTAACTACTTGTCTGACCGAAATTAAAAACATAATGGATACGTGGAAGCGATTGACAGTTGGGCAGCAACTAACTCTTGAATGGAAAGTGTAAAAAAAAGGAGTGCGATTTGTCGTTAATAATAGTACATTAACCTTCAT
>JADLGT010000370.1 GCA_020849195.1 Bacteroidia bacterium | reverse complement strand
CGAGAACAATCCGAACATTTACGGAAATAAAATGATGTTTAAAGTTGATTACAGTAAGCCCTATAATTTTGCTACCGATAATCATACTTGCCCCACAGGCAATTGTAGCGATTTAACTTTTAATTTGCCCAGCGTAACGGTTGGTTACGGAGCTTTTGTTTTAGAATACGGAACCGACGAACGCATATTTGCAGCTACCGATGTAGGTGTGTTTGTATCGGACAGAACCAGCAGGCAGGGGCCCCTATCCGGTGTATGGACTAACATAACAGATAATTTGCCCCATGTACCATGCAGTAATTTGGAGGTGAATTACGATGCTAATTTGCTGAGGATAATGCTTAACGGACGTGGTGTTTGGGAACGAGCCTTAGATTGCCCTGCAACAGCAAATTTAAATATTACAACAAACAGTGCCGACTATAATGCCGCGTCGGCTTCGCTTACGTCGAGCGCAAATATTACCGGCAATGCAAATCTTGTGCAGTACAGGGCGGGATCGACTGTTTTTTTAACCAATGGCTTCCGCTCCAATACTAATTTCCATGCCTATATACGCCCTTGTGGCAATGCCCAAAGCTCGCCCGGCATGTACATGAAATTAGCAAACCCTGATGTAACCGAAAAAAATACGGAAACCGACCTTGAAAAAACCTTTGCTGCTTACCCCAACCCTGCCAATAGTTATATTGCGGTAGAGCTTCCTGATAATACGACATTAAACTACCGAATAAGCGATTTAATGGGAAACATTACATCAAGCGGACAAACTTCATCCGGCATAATTGATGTATCGCAATTAGCCAATGGCATATATTTTTTACTTATAAACTCAAACACCTACCGGATATGCGTAATACACTAATATTATTTTTTTGCCTTGTAAAAGTTCTTTTTAGTTTAGCTCAAAAGGATTCCTTGATTGCTTATGTACGCTATGTACATCAAGATTGTGGTACTTGCCTTTCAATAAACCATGAAAAAGAGGTAATGACACTTGTAGATTCTGCTAATCATATTTACAAATTACATATTAAAGAAACATATCCGTCAATTACCTGTCCGGATTACTTTTTTAATAACAAAATTTCCTTTAAAATAGATACTAATAAAATAGAATTTTTTTACGATACAGCTAAAACCAACACTTATAACCTGTTTGATTTTAATGTAAACAAAGGCGATACAGAACAAATATATATTGAAATACCAGGCTCCGGAAGTTTTTTGAAAATAACAATTGATAGTATTGTTACGCGCAGCTTTAGTTATATTGGCAACCGGCAGGTATATTATTTTAGCCCATCCTTACAGGGTTTTTTTCCAAACTATTGGATAAAAGGCTTGGTGAATAACAATAGCGGCTTCATAAGTATTCCACATGGTATTGAGGATTATAGATATACCAGCTGCCTTAAAATAAAAAACAACATGATACCGATAGCCGATACCGTCAACTGCGGTATGTATGTAATGGGAGCAGATGCGCCAAGCCATACTAAAATTAAATTTTCTGTAAGCCCCAACCCCGCTACCGAGCTGCTTACCATTACCGGAGAGCTACAGGCAACAGGCAATGTTCGCATAGATATTAGCAATATGCTTGGGCAAACAATTACGCTTGCCAATGAAAAAATGCCCGACAAAGCATTTACTAAAACAGTAAGCATAAAAAATCTTCCCGCAGGCTTGTACCTGTTAAGCCTAACACAGGGTGAAACTAATTACACACAACGAATTGTAAAAGTGGGAGAGTAATTGTATTTTCGCTTTTGCCAAAAATCATCCGGCATAATTGATGTATCGCAAATAGCCATGGCATATATTTTTTACTTATAAACTCAAACACCTACCGGATATGCGTAATACACTGATTGTTTTAGCACTTTTGGCAAGCCGGTTGTTAAGTTTGGCATATGTTACTGATTCCATAAAAGTATACTCGCGGAGAGAATTCGATCGCAGTGGTTATCCATTCCCGTATAGATATTCGCACGAAAAACAAGTTGCCTATCTGTTTGATTCCGATAACAGAATTTTTAAAATCAAGCATTACACTTCCGGCTCCGATTCCAATAACATTAATCCGCCAAAAAAATTCTACGATCTCAACTTTCCTCAAAATATTTCATTTAAAATAGACACCAATAAGGTATTTATGTATTACGATTCACTCCCCGGGAATAACTACTTATTATTTGATTTTAATGTAGCTAAAGGAGATACAGAGAAAATTATTGCATGGCAGCCTAATAGTGGTGTACAAGCAAGATATTATCAAAAAATAGTTATTGACAGTATTGTTTCCCGTAGTTTTAATTTTGTTGGTTATAAACAGGTTTACTATTTTCATCCATCTATTGGAAGCAGGCGGGGGGAAGATTTTTGGATAAAAGGACTGGCAAATGGTCATGGAGGTTTTTTAAACCTTTCTGTGGAAACTGGTTATATAAAAGAGGATGTACCTGGAATTCCTGAAATGATATTTGGTTTCGACAGAACTACCTGTGTTGATCAAAATGGAAATGTGATACCAATATTAGATACCGCCAACTGCGGTATGTATGTAATGGGCGCAGATGCGCCAAGCCATACTAAAATAAATTTTTCTGTTAGCCCCAACCCCGCCAGCGAGCTGCTTACCATTACCGGCGAGCTACAGGCAACAGGCAATGTTCGCATTGACATTAGCAATATGCTTGGGCAAACAATTACGCTTCCCAATGAAAAAATGCCCGACAAAACATTCAATAAAACAGTAAGCATAAAAAATCTTCCTGCAGGCTTGTACCTGTTAAGCCTAACACAGGGTGAAACTATTTACACACAGCGAATTGTAAAAGTGGGACAGTAATTGTATTTTCGCTTGTACCCAAAGCTCGCCGGATATGCGTAATACACTGATATTATTTTTTTGCTTACTACTGGTTCCGAATAGAATTCGCTCACAAACATTTGACACCATTGATGTATATAGTGTTATTGAAACACAGGATTTTTTTCCGCCAATGAAATTTTACTACGATTATGTTAAGCAACATATTTATAAAACCGGCTTGTCCACATATAAATTAAAATTTTACTTCCGCGATTCACTTACTGGGCCAACAGTACCGGGAAGCTTTCCCGCAGATGTATCCTTTATTATTGATACCAATAAGGTTGTTATGTTTTTTGACTCATCGCCTTTACAAAAACACACTATTTTTAATTTTAATGTTGTACCGGGCGACACCCTTTCTGTTGTGGGAAATCTCTTAGGGCATCATTACGGCTACATAAGTACTAATTTAGAAAGTATAAAAATTGTAATAGACACCATTACAAGCATTAGTTTTGGAAAATTTGGAAACAAACAGGTTTACCACTATCACCAAATATATCCAGTCGGGATGGGGCTTTATTTAAATAGCTATTGGATAAAAGGATTAATTAACGGAACAGGTGGTGTTCTTAATGAATACGTAAACACGGAACCCGGACCAATACAATACTATACAACGTGTTTTACATATAAAGATACATGTACTGTTTTAATTCCGGCATATTTGTATAATTATCTTATTCCGGAGTGCACCTCCTTCATAATGAATACTCCGGACGATTATGAACGAAATTTTTCATTAACCTGTTTCCCCAACCCCGCTACAAAGACATTTACCATAGAAACGGATTTCGAAAAACCTGAAAAAATTTTAATTAAATTAACAAATATACTTGGTGAGGTGATGCAGATAATTGATAACGCCAACGTTTTGGGCAGCTATAAAAAAACAGTAAATATTGATCATCTTCCGCAAGGCTTATATATGCTTAGTCTGCAGTATGGTAATAAACTATACACAAAAAAGATTGTTAAGTCCAATTGGTAACCATGCAGAGTCAAATACTGTACGTTCGAGCACATCTATAGTCACCAACCCCAACCTAATTGTTCGACTAAGTTTACTAAGCCTAATTAACCCCAACAAACCGTAGATTCTATCGGGGTTTAGAGGGATTTTATACCAAAATGATTTTTATTTTAGCCCAATCAATATTGGTATAATGCCGATCGGATAGCTGTTTGGGTCAATGCAATTGGGCCATTACAGATATCACATCGGTATTACAAGTTCAATCGAAAAATCACGATTAAAATTTTACAAAATAATACCAATTACAGATATAACATCGGTATAAATATATCTATGTGTAGGTGTTTGCCATTATTTTTATTTCGCCCCTACGGGGCTTATTGTTTGTGTTTGTTACGTTTTTTTATTAGGATTTTGCCCCGCTGGGGCTTTTACGCATTCTCAATTGGTTTTATTTATTCTTCCGTAAAGCTCCGTAGGAGCGCAATCATAATAAAATTTTGCACACAACTTTTAATAAGCTCCGTAGGAGCGGTATTATAAAAGCGGTATGGTGGAATACTACCACAATGTGTAATACCAATTGCCATGAGTTTAAAAATTAGAAAAACGGCTCTAACTTTGCGGGGCAGTAATAAAGCCTAATATCGATTGGCGAGTTATCAGAGTGTTAGGTATGAGTTAGATAGATTTGATTTATATTTTTTCCAATCAATATTAGTATAACTTATGAATAAAAATTAAAATATTTTTGTAACCTTTTACAAATCCAAACGTTCAAATCCCACAAATGATAACAATCGAGTGTAAAACATATAGTATAAGCCGATTTTACGCAGACAGTTATATTAAGGAATTATACCAATTTGATTTATATTTTTTCCAATCAGTATTGGTATAATGCCGATCGGATAGCTGTTTGGGCCAATGCAATTGGGCCATTACAGATATCACATCGGTATTATTTATGGAGCGAAAGGATATGGTCTTTTCTCTTTTTTTATTTTTATAATTAAAAATTTTTTTAACTAAAAACTTATTATGCTACAAACAATTACTACCCGTTCGACCGAAATTATTTTCGATTCGGAGAAACAGTTGCTTACTTTTATATTATTAAATGGGGTAGAAATTGATGTGCCGGAGGTTCGGGAAAATATTGAGGCTACAAAAAAGTTAACACAAGGAACTCGCTATCTTACCTTAGTGGATGCCCGATCGGAAGTAAGCATAACTAAGGAAGCACAAAAACTTGGCACAAAACCGGAATATTCTGTAAACCAAATTGCCCAAGCTATTATTGCAACTTCAGTTGCTAATAGACTTATTGGTAATTTTCTTATTAATTTCTACAATCCGGCAAGCCCCACTAAACTATTTACAAATGCCAAAGAAGCCTTGGAGTGGTTGAATAATTGCTTGAAGAAAGAAAAACGCAGAGAGGAGAAGAAAAATCGAAAAGCGAAAAACAGCCAAGTTAATTTGTTGGCCTAAGCCGCATCACCACAAGCTTATACTTTAAAGCCAATTACCATTACATCATCGGTTTGTTCGTTAGTGCCTTTCCACAACTTATGCCTTTCGGCAAGTTTGTTACGTTGGATTTGAAAATCGAGGTGAGCAATTTCAACAAAAAGGCGTTGCAAATTTTTAATTAGAAATTTTTTATTGTTCGGTCCGCCAAACTGATCGGCATAGCCATCGCTGAACATATAAAAACTATCATCAACTTGTAAGTCAATTTTGTGGTTGGTAAATGGCTCGGAAAAATTTTCATAGCCCCCAATAGGACGTTTGTCGCCATTAAAAGCAATAATTTCCTTGTTTCTGACAATATAAAACGGCCGGTTTGCGCCGGCAAAATGTATGCTGTTTTCTATTGTATTTACAAGGCAAAGCGCAACATCCATTCCGTCTCGGGTTTCGCCGTATTTTCCATCTTGTTTTAATGCATTTACCACTCCTCGGTTAAGTTTTGTTAATACCTCTCCGGGAAGAATGTCCGGGCTTGGCTGAATAATATGATCGAGCAGGTTATTCCCAATCATCGACATCAAAGCTCCCGGAACCCCATGCCCGGTACAGTCGCAAGCGGCAATAAAAAATTTTTTCGTTTTCTCAATTTCATAAAAAAAATAAAAATCACCGCTAATAATGTCTTTGGGCGAATACAATACGAATGAGTGAGGTAAATTTTGGTGTATTATTTCTAAGGGAGGCAAAATAGCCGATTGAATTTTTTTTGCATAGTTAATACTGTTAAGCATTTCTTGATTATGCTCGTTAATTATTTTATATGAATCTTCCAGCTTGTGTTTTACAGCTTCGTCGTTAATTAATACCGTTCGTACATAACGCAGCAATATAACAGCCACTACTATAAATATAAGTAACGAAATAGCCATGTGTCGATATAATTTCACATCGGCCATGTGCCAAAAGTCATCGTATTTTTCATCTACTTCAAGTATGGCTACAACTTTTCCGCTCAGGTTCCTTATAGGGCTGAATGCGGTGAGCCAGGTACCGTACTCATCGGTATAGGCATCAATGGTTCCGCCTACTGTATAATCTTCGTAAAATTTCTCGTGGTATTCGGTGTACGGATCGTAGTAATAGG
>JADLGT010000369.1 GCA_020849195.1 Bacteroidia bacterium | reverse complement strand
TCGTTGCTTTAATTTGAATGGGTTTTCTAACATAATATCAAACGCTAAATAGTGTACGTCATAAAATTTCTGTTGCCCAACAAGGTTATTCATATAACCTATATTGACTATTAATGGAATTGTTTGAGGCGAGTATGAATAGTAAAGTAGAAATCGACTTTCTTTATAATTAAAATTTCCCAATTTGTTTGAACCGCTTAGTTCGGTGCTTGAAAACAATTGTTCCGAACTTGCAATAATGCGATGCGACTTTTTCCTGTCTAAATTTATTGTTACTTGTAGGCGCAGCCTTGAACGGACTTGGAAAATTTCGTTCGTGTTTTTGAAATTTGTTGTATAGTATTTTCGAAAATCTTGCCGTAATGTTGGTACCAATTTTACTCGCGGCGATTTTAAAATATATGAAAATCGGCCGTATAGCCTAAACTCTTGTTGCATGTTTGGTGTATTGTCTTTGTAAGGTGGCGTGTCGAGATATTCGTTTTGCCTTCGATAGCTTAATGCAAGTGAATATTGCCAATTGTGATGGAACTGATGATAAAACTCCTGGTTCAAAACAAAGATGCCCGGCTTGTATAATGGGTTTTGATTATCGGGATTACTTTTTCTACCCATACCAATATAAGTCATCGATTGCCATCCTTTATCTCGAATAGTGTCTAGTTCTTGTCGAATGCCAAAGGCAAGCCAATTTGCAGTGTTTGCTCGTCCAAGTCCGGGCGGGCTAATTTGTGCTAACAAAAGTTCGCCAATAAAAAAAAGCAAAATTGCAAGTAAATTAAATTTCATTTTTGTGATTGTTAAGCCTCAATAGTTACATAATACCGATGTGATATCTGTAATGGTTCAATTACATTGGCCCAAACAGCTATCCGATCGGCATTATACCAATATTGATTGGAAAAAATAAAAATCAAATTGGTATAATATATTGAGTAATTCAACTGATAAATATTTTGAAATATCTGTTTAAATTCTGTATAAGTTTGGGAATAATAGACGTTCCCCAACATTAGCTCGAACCTAAAAAATATACAGAAATAAACTTAACTTACCTTTACGCCTCTCCTAAAAAATGGAGGCATTATAATAATGCGATTGCAAAATGTCGCTTAATTATAGATACTTTTGAAAACAATGCGATTATACAAAAATACAGTTGATGCTGTTATACAGATTCTGCGCGAAGTTTGTATCGACAAACGTTATGCCGACAAAGTTATAAAACATGTATTAAAACAAAATGCGCGTTGGGGCGCGCGCGACAGGCGTTTTATTGCCGAAACAGCATACGAAATTATTCGTAACCTGAGATTGGTTTGCGAATGTGCCGGTGTAACACAGATAAATGAACAAAATTTATATGAATTATTCGGTTGTTGGCACATACTAAATAAAAAAGAACTCCCGCAATGGTCGGAATTCGAAAAAATTTATCCGCAAAAAATTTTAACTAATTTCTCGCGCCTCACTGCGGTATTTAAAATACGCGAATCAATACCCGATTGGATGGATGAATTGGGGCGACAAGAACTCGCTGATAAATGGGAAAGCGAGTGTAGCGCAATGAATGAGCAGGCTGCAGTTGTACTACGTGTAAATACGCTTAAAACCACCCGTAATGAACTGCAGAAAATAGTAGCTGAAAATGGTATTGAAACAGCTTCGGTAAATTGGGCACCCGAAGCATTGGTGCTGAACGAAAGGCAAAATGTATTTAAGCTGCCTCAATTTAAAGACGGACTTTTTGAAATGCAAGATGCCGCTTCGCAGGATGTAAGTTTATTTTTGCAAATAGAACCGGGTATGCGTGTAATTGACGCTTGTGCCGGTGCCGGTGGAAAAACCTTGCACATTGCGTCGCTTTTAAAAAACAAAGGAAAGGTGATTTCGCTGGATGTTGAACAATGGAAACTCGACGAGTTAATGAAGCGGATAAAAAGAGCCGGTGCAACAACTGTTGAAACACGCTTGATTGAATCCGGAAAAATAATAAAACGTCTTAAAGGCACTGCCGACAGGCTTTTGCTCGACGTTCCTTGTTCGGGGCTTGGTGTTTTGAAACGCAACCCCGATGCCAAATGGAAATTAAGTATGGATTTTATAGAGTCGGTAAAAAAAACACAACAAAATATTCTTGAAAATTACAGCAGTATGCTTAAGCCAAATGGTTTAATGGTTTACTCTACTTGTAGCCTGCTTCCATCGGAAAATGAGGAGCAAGTAAATCTGTTTTTAAACAAAAACAAAGGGCAATATAAATTATTGGAAGAGAAGCGCCATTGGCCCAGCGAAGGATTTGATGGGTTTTATATGGCACTCATCAAAAAAACTACCGATTCATGAGATCTGTACTCACGCCTGTTGTTGAATAGCCGCCATCGTGATACAGATTTTGCATGGTTACCATGCGTGTTAAATCAGAGAAAAGTGTAATGCAATAATCTGCGCACGATTCGGCACTGGCATTGCCTAACGGAGAAAGTTTTTCGGCATACGAGAAAAAATCTTCGAATCCTTTTATTCCACTTCCGGCTGTAGTTTTTGTTGGTGATTGCGAGATAGAATTAATTCGTACTTTTTTTGCCTTACCATAATGATATCCAAAACTTCTTACTATTGATTCAAGCATTGCTTTCGCCTCTGCCATATCGCCATAAAATGGAAACACCCGTTGAGCTGCAATGTAAGATAGCGTAACTACACTACCCCATTCATTTAGTGCATCTTGTTTTATTGCAACGCTCAACATTTTATGGAGCGAAATAGCTGAAATGTCAACACTTTTAAGGTAATACTCATAATTAAGATCGGTATAGGCAAGTCCTTTGCGAATATTTGGCGACATCCCAATTGAGTGCAGCAAGAAATCTATTTTTCCGCCAAGTATTTCCTGCGATTTTGAAAATAAATTATTCAAATCATCTACAGAAGTGGCATCAGCAGGAATAATTTCAGCTTTTATTTTATCGGCAAGTTTTTTTATTTCGCCCATTCGCATGGCTATTGGAGCATTGGTTAGTATAATCTGCGCACCTTGCTCATAAGCCCTTTCGGCCACTTTCCAAGCAATGGAATTTGCATCTAAGGCTCCTGATATTATTCCCTTTTTCCCTTTTAATAAATTATTTTCCATAATTATTGTTTTTCAAAGCACAATAATACACAATAGTTCGGTAAAAATTTAGGCTGCTTTAGCATAAATACTTCCTAAAAACAGGGCGTCCCTGTAGATGCGACTGATTTTTCTGCAATTCAGGTCTAAACCTAAGTTTAAAAAAATTCTGTCGAC
>JADLGT010000368.1 GCA_020849195.1 Bacteroidia bacterium | reverse complement strand
TCGAAACGCCTCATGCGCCAAAGGAGTTGACAGAAAAGCTACGCTCCATGACGATTACAGATTTTTCCAATCTCCATAATTCTCCTCATGCTGTTTATTATGGAGAAATCACATCCTATAAATTTAACCTTATGAATGTGAATTATGGACCAATGAGTTCTGTTCCTCCTATACAAGGTGAAATTCAGGAAGGCATAAATAAAACCATTATTAATGTTAAAATGAACATTGAGGAAAAATACAAATTAACAAGAACAATATATTACAGCACGCTGTTGCCGATCGGACTTATTGTTTTGCTTCTTAGCTTTTTAGTGATGGGGGGCACTGAGTATCAATTGCAAGGATTCATTTTTTCCGGCTCATTCATTGCCGGAGCACTTTTAGTTGTTGCCCTCACAAAATCTTCTCTTGTCGGCACAAGAAAGAAGGAACTCGCAGATTTTGCTTCAAAAATTAACGGAAAAATAATTTCCACCTTAAATAGCTAACCCGCTAACAACCATAAAACATGGAAACAAAAAAGCTGCAAATCTTAAGCATTCAATCGGAGCATACAGCCGAGCAACTTCTGAGTAAAATCAGCGCCTTTACTTCCGAAGAATTTCATAACGCAATAGGAAATCCAGAATTAAAATACTACGGTAAAATAACGGGAAGCGAATTCGACATTCGAAACAAAATATATGGACCATGGAGTAATGGTACCTGGATCAAAGGGGAAATTAATACGCAGAACAATATTGTAACCATAATAATTGATATGAATATCGAAGATCAAATGAAAATTATAAAACAAATGTCTTATCCGTATTTCACTTTTTTAGGGTTATTTATAATGATAGCAAGCATGCTAATGAATGAAATAATGATAATAGGACTTACTATTGGTATATGCATTGCAGTATTTCCTTTTGCTAAAATAATGATGATTAAACAGTTGTTAAAGTCTATGCAAAAAGAGGAATTAAAACAATTTGTTTCAGTCATAGGTACATAACAAGCAAATTTAAAATCCATGAATCAGGATAACTGCACAAATTGTCTAAACTCTTGTTGTATTTTCAAGGACTGTCGCTCTTTCGAATGGATAGAAAGTATAACTTTTTCATCTAATCAACATATTTTTCTTGAATGTATGCCGGTAAAAGGCCTTTATGTAGTAAGGCGGGGTGAAGTAAAAGAATATGATAATAATACTCAACGGAAAGAGAGCGAAAATCGTATAGTGAGAAACGGAGAAATATTTGGTCACAAAGATTTTAGTGCAGACAAACATAAATTCCGTGCAATTGCCCTGAAAAATTCCAAAATATGTTATTTAAAGAAAGATAGTTTATATCAAGTGTGCCTCGGCAATCCTGAATTATCACTAAATCTTCTGAAGTTTTTTAAAGAAGAGCTTATTAAAACAGACAAAAAATACAAGAATAATTTATACTCATAGATTAATATATATATGGACAGCATTAAACCTACGCAAATAGTAAGTGATTTGGTACAAATGGGCGCATATAAATCTGCCCTTTCGGTAAAAAATATTCTTATTCGTGGCTTCCTCTCAGGCGCTCTATTAGGATTTTCAACCGTATTGGCATTTATAACTGCCAATCAAACAGGAATAGCAATGCTCGGGGCACTGACATTTCCCGTGGGCTTTGTGATGATCATCCTGCTAGGGTTGGAACTTGTTACCGGAAACTTTGCCACCGTGCCCATGGCCGTTATGAACCGGCAAACAACGCTCAAAAATCTTTTTTATAACTGGACATTAGCGTTCGTCGGAAACCTTTTGGGAAGTGTTTTTTTCGGAGCCATGTATTACATCTGCATCACCAAATGCGGACATAGTTATGATGCCCCTGTTGTCAAGAAGATTATTTCCGTTGCCACCGAAAAAACGATTGTATATAAAGAGCTTGGAGTTACAGGAACAATAGTTTGTTTTACCAAAGCCATGCTGTGCAACTGGATGGTAACTCTTGGGGTGGTAATGGGTTTAGTTTCCTCTTCCACAATAGGAAAAATTGCGGCAATATGGCTACCCATCTTCACCTTCTTCGCGCTCAGTTTAGAACACTGTGTTGTAAATATGTTTGTCATACCTACTGCCATCATGCTCGATGCACCTATTTCTGTTTCCGATTGGTGGCTTTGGAATCAAATTCCTGCAACTATCGGAAATATTTTTGGGGGATTCTTCTTTACCGGGCTTTTACTTTATCTCACGCATAACAAGAAGCCCGCTTAACAAGCTGCCAACTTCTAATTACAATGTATGATTAATGTCATATTTCTGTCAACAAGCATCTGTACCTTCGTAGTGTAATACAATTTTCAGGACACTACATTTATAAACAAAAAAAAATGAAACATTATCTACAGACTTTTGCTTTACTGGCTTTTATGAGCATGAACATGATCAGCTATGCACAGACTACGGTTGCCGCTGGAAATTGGTCAAACCCTGCCACTTGGGGAGGATTTCCTCCAATGGGAAGTGGGACGGTGGTAATTAACCATAAGGTTACTTTAGATATGGACTATGCCCATACATCGGGTTCTATTGCCATAAACGCATCAGGAGCTTTGAACGGGAATTCGCCCATGAGAGTTTTTGCCCTTAATCTGCCAAGCGGAACATCAACGCTTACAATAAATGGCTCTTTTAATGTGGCCCGCGTTTACCTGGTATCCAATACAGTAAACAATAACGGAACATTGCAAGCAGACAGTTTATTAAACTCGTCCAATCTGTCTGTTGCTGCTGCGGCAACTATAAATACAGATCAGTTTATGAATAACGCATCTGGAACTATAACTAACAACGGGAAGGTTACAGCAATTAATTTCCTGAATATTGAAACCGTTAACAACGCAGGAAACCTGAATGCGAATTATTTTACAAACTCAAAAAGTTTTACCAACTCAAATACAGGATTTATTGTCATTACAAACGACTTCTCTAACATAGATACGCTTGCCAGCCCTGCCGTATTCGCCAATAACGGATTTGTTTCGGTAGCAAATGACTGGCATAACGGCAACCAGATAAATGGATCCGGTAAATTCTGTATTGGCAACAATACATGGAATTCGGGAACTATGACCGGAACATTTGATTTTTGTGACCAAACGGGAGGAAATATTGACTTAAATACAGGAACAGTTGCCGGAACCATTACCTATTGCGTTAACCCGTGCAGCGTTGGGATAAATGAATTGCTAAGTAATCTTTCAATCAGCATTTTGCCAAATCCTTTTTCAAGCCAGACCGTGATCCGAACTAATCATCTTATAAACAACGCAACCCTGATTGTGTATAACCAATTAGGGCAGATTGTTGAACAAATGGAAAATCTCAGCGGGCAAATAATCACACTCAATCGAAATACTCTGCCAACCGGATTGTATTTTGTACGACTGAGCCAAAATAATCGGGTAATTGCATCGGAAAAATTAATAATTTCCGATTGATGTCAAGCACCTGCACTGTGAGCAGACACTCTCGTTAAATTCACTTACAGCAAGCAGTTGACCGAAAAAAATACGACTGGGCAAATACCTGTATGGGCAATACAAACAAAAGAAACATAACTAACGAATGCACATAGCACTGGCTTAACTTGTTTAATTTAAAGTTGTTAATACTTTTTCAGGTGAATTAGATAATCCTTTAAATTATTATCAAATAAATTTTTCAATTCATTATCGAAGAAATTGTATTCGGAATCGTAACGAATAAATTCCATAAAGAAGGCATTTTTACAGGTAATGGCTC
>JADLGT010000367.1 GCA_020849195.1 Bacteroidia bacterium | reverse complement strand
GTATTGTTGAATTTTAGTATGAATGCATCGTATGTACCGGACCGGGCACCTTGAAAAAAGGTTCCGGAGTTTTGAACCGGAAAGATTATTCCATCTGTATCTCCTCCAACAAAAATGTTATTATTAGCATCAATGGCAATAGTGTTTATCCCTTCATAACTTCCTGACCCTCCATAAAAGGTAGCCCAAATGAGATTTCCTGCATTCCCGAATCGTAAAATGGATGCATCATAATTAATTCCTTTTACCACCTGAAAATAGGTTCCTGCGTCTTGTAAAGGAAAATTAGTTGAATAGGTATATCCTCCTGCAAATAGGTTATTATTATTATCTACTTCAAGACATCTGATCCCATCAGCCCCATTTCCCCCATATAAAGTTCCCCATACAAGTTGAGGGTCAATCACTAATGTAGATTCGGGACAGGGATTTCCGCCCTCGCCCGGATTGGTTGGCCAATTGAGATTAAAACCAACTTCTACATTATGTCTGTCAATTGCTTTTTTTGTGAAATCGCATTTTACTTCTACCCCCGATTCTTCTATATAAGAGTAAGGTGCATTTTCAGTGAGTGTACCCAATGGGGTTTTAATATTTATATTGCCATCTTTATTAATTGTCAATACATTTTCACTTTCGTAAATTAGTTTTATTTGTGAAGGGTCAGCTCCGGGGCGAACTATAAAATCATATTTCATACCCGTTTCGTTGCTGTTATAGAATACCCAGTCAATATCCGGGTAAACATTTTTTATTGTTATTTTTTCATATTGTTTAACATTATATATCCCATCAGGGCAATGGCTATAGAAAAAATTAAAATGTTCTGCGCTTTCACCTTCTTTAACAATGTTTTCTTTTTTTATAATGACACCTTTTAATTGCACATTGATCCATGCCATTTCGGCTTTTACATTTTCTTCTTCACGTATGCCATTCATTCTATCGGAAGTCACGCTAATCGGAGTCGAAGTTTCTTCTTCCACTTTAGTGAATACATAAGTGACACCTTTTTCAGTAATGTATACATCTATATCATTCGCGGATGCTTTGAACAACACAAATGGAATGGGGATATTATCTGCATCTGCCATTTGTCCCTTGTTTTCGAGAAACCTAACCGGTTGTTGACTTTTCCATTGCGAAACCTTTTCTTTTAACTCCGGGTCAGGCAATTTGTTATTGGCAAAAATATAGCACGAAAAAATTAAGCCCGCAACAATTATGCAGTAGAACTTGAGTATAAAATTGTTTTTGTTATTTACTGATTTCATGTGTATATAATTTTTAAGTTTCTAATTGTCAGATGCCTGCCTGTCGGCAGACAGGGAACACCCATGATATTCATTTGTGTTTGTGATACCATAGGTATCATGGGTGTTTCAACATTTACCCCAAGTAGTGTTGCACTTCTATCATGAATCTAAGTTTAATAAAGTTACGCTTAATGATAATAATAATGCAAGCCAATTTATATCAAAAATCGTTTTAGTTATCATCAATATTTAATATTTTTGTTCTTTACTTTAATATTATTTCCTGTTTTAACAGCGATCAAAATGAAAACACCTTCGGATGATCTTCATTTAATTATACATTCCTTAACTGCGAGGGAAAAAGCCTATATATCTCATAAATTAAGAATAAATGGAGGAGATGCTTATAATCTTAAATTATTTAAAATGGTCAACAGGCAGCGTGAATTTGATGAAGAAAAGTTATCCGGAAAGTTTAAGTTGGTTATAGGTAAAAAAAAATTTATCGACACTAAAAATCGGTTAAGATACACTATACTTAATTTACTTGAAGGCTATCATTCAGATGCAAATGCGAACTTTAAACTACAAAGTTATTTGCGGCAGGCCGAACTTTTGCAAAACAAAGGCTTATATAAGGTCGCCTCACAACTGCTTCATAAAGCGAAAAATCTGGCTGTGGAACAGGAAAAATTCGAGTACCTGATGCTGATCAACAGGATGATTGTATTCGGTTACAGGATGAGCCGCGATCTTGAAAAGCTTGAAGATCATATTCAAAATAAGGAATATAAAATGCAGGATGAGATCATTGATAATATTCGTAATGAAGAAGAGTACCGCAGGCTTATGATCAGGACAGAACTTTTGCTTTCGAAGGGACATCTCAGAGTTCGGGAGAAATCTGACAAAAAAAATCTCAAGGATTTGCGTTTATCGAGCTTTCTTGTCGATCCGGTCAACGCAAAGACCATTTTGGGAAAATTGTATTACTACTACATTCTTGCATCCATAGCCACTTTACAAGGGAAAAATAAAGAAGCACTTAATATTAAGATCAAATGGTTTACCTACCTGAAAAGAAATTTGTCGGGCTGGGAGGTATTCAATAAAGAGTACCTCACCACTTTGAACAACATATCCGCATCAGAAACATCATCAGGCAGAATAGAAACGTTTACACATGCGAAAGATTTTATTTCTTCACTTCCTTCGAAAAAAAGAACTGAACTGGAGAGGATACAAATTCATCATTTGTCCAACATAATTACCCGAATTCCGCCAAAAGTGGCTATTGGGCTATTTAAGGAGAATAGCTTGGTTATTGAACACTCAATTGACGACAACACCATGATACTCTTTTATATAAATATGAGTATCGTTTATTTCCAAACGAACGATTTTCATAATGCCATCAGGTTATTGAATAAGATTATTAACTACAAAGGGAAGGAGAGAAAAAATGATATTCAGTTACTGGCGAGAATTTATTGTGCTATTGGCCATTATGAACTTGGTAATTTTGACTTGCTGCCATCGCTTCTTAAATCATACCGAAAATGGATCATAAAAAATAATGATAGGCTTGTAGTTGAAGTGGATATTATCTCCATGTTTATGAAGATCCCAATTGGGCATGTTATTAAAGAGGAAAAAGTTCGTTTTTTTACTGAGATGAGGGAACTGTTGAATAATAGAACAAAACAAAAAGGGAGTGTAATAAGTGCTGACTCCCTGTTCAATTGCTGGATAGAAAGTAAAATTCACAACCGCCCATTTGCTGAAGTGCTGAGGGAGAAAGTTAAAAATAGTTGATGATTCTTAGTTCTATGTTGTATTTATGGAAACTATTTTTCCCGACAACTGACAACTAAGAATCGACAACAATTAACTGATTACGGTGCAGTTGGCTGAGCCTTTGGTGTACTGGGCATTGAG
>JADLGT010000366.1 GCA_020849195.1 Bacteroidia bacterium | reverse complement strand
TGATCCTGAAAAGAGATATAGCCCTCCGAACAATGAACTAAAAGCACAGGGAATAGGGAATATGCTTTCCGGACTAATAGGTGGTTTACCACTAACCTCGGTAATTGTACGCAGTTCGGTAAATATAAATGCCGGCGCTAAAACAAAAGCGTCTTCGTTTTTTCACGGAGTGCTTTTGCTTTCTTCAGTTGCTTTATTTCCTCAGCTATTAAATAAAATTCCTTTGGCATCTCTTGCCGCAATTCTGTTGGTTACCGGTTACAAATTAGCCGATCCAAGTGTGTTTAAAAAAATATATGCGCAAGGAAAACATCAATTTATTCCATTTGCTGTAACAATAGTGGCTGTGGTGTTTACCGATTTACTTACAGGCGTTTTAATAGGACTTGGCATAAGTATTTTTTCGGTACTTCGGGTTAATTACAAAAATCCGTATTACTACCAACTGGCCAAACAAAACGATAAAGACATTATAAAAATTGAATTGGCGCAAGAAGTATCGTTTTTAAATAAGGCAAATATTCAGGTAACACTCAATGATCTTCCGGAAAACAGCACAGTAATTATTGATGCCCATCGTACTAAATATATCGACTCCGATGTAACGGAGATTATAAAAGAATTTCGTGATATTAAATCGCCTCAAAAGAAAATAAAATCTTTATTGGTAGGTTTTGATGAGGCATCGAATTTATCAAACACAAAACTTTTTTCACCCGAAGAAACGGTGTTAGATCCTTTACAGCGAACGAAAGTTATACAAGATAAACTTACTCCATCTCAAGCCATTCACATTTTGAAGGAAGGAAATTACAGATTTGTGAATCACCTGAAAATTAACCGCAATCTTCTTCAGCAAGTAAATAGTACGAGCGATGCACAATACCCTTTTGCGGCAATTCTCAGTTGCATCGACTCCCGAACATCGGCCGAACTGATATTTGACCAGGGATTAGGCGATATTTTCAGTATTCGTATTGCAGGAAATACAATCAATGATGATATTTTGGGCAGCCTCGAGTTTTCGTGCAGTATTGCAGGGGCTAAAGTAATTGTTGTGCTTGGTCACACAAATTGCGGAGCTATAAAAGGCGCCTGCGACAATGTTCAAACAGGATATTTAAAAGGACTTATGTCTAAGTTGCGAATTGCTGTAGATGCCGAAAATACAATTGTAGAAAACAGAACCTCAAAAAATCATCTGTTTGTTAACACGGTAGCTCATATAAATGTAAAAAGCACTGTTAAGGCAATTACAGAAAAAAGTTCAATTATAAATGCACTGATCGAAAATAAAAAAGTTGCAATTGTTGGAGCTATGTACGATGTAGAATCGGGACGGGTTAATTTTTATGAAGACCCGAATGAATAATTGAGAGACTGCAAAAATGTTTGCTGTTCGAATTTTATTTTGAAAATGGAATTGCATACGATTGGCAGATAAATTCTAAACACGATGCGCTTTTGGCATAGGGTGTTTTGTGAAATCAGATGTGTTTTTGTTTAGCGTTAAACGGGTTTTTGACTATAATATCAAATGCTAAATAATGTACGCTGTAAGGAGATTGATTCCCCAGCAAATTATTCATATATCCAAAGTCGAAAACCAAAGGCAATTTTTTTGGTGATATAGAATAGTAAATTGCAAAGCGACTCTCGGTATAGTTAAATTCTGACCAACTGTTTGCACCTGTTTTTTTACTTATTGCAAAAAACTGTTCGGATCTCGCTACGAGTTTACGGGTTTTATTTTTGTCTAAGTTTATGGTTAACTGCAGTCGAAAGCGTGAGCGGATTTCCATGTCTTTACTTGGAGCTTTAAAATCAGGCGTATAAAATTTTCGAAATTCTTGCCTGAATGTCGGAGTTAGAGTTATTCGTGAAGTTTTAAAAATGTAAGAAATCCTGCCATATACTCTGAGCTCTTGAATTATTCCTGGTTCGTCTCGATCATGTGGAAAGGAATGAATATATTTATTTTCTCTACGATAACTTGAAGCAAGAATATATTCCCAACTTCTATGACACCGGTTACGAAACTCCTGATTAAGAATAAAAATAGCTGGTTTATAAAATGGGTTGTAATTGTTTGGATTGCTTTTTTGCCCCCAACCCACATAAGTTGTAGATTCCCAACCTTTGTTCTCAAGCGTATCTAATTTTTGTGCAAGCCCTAAAGCAAACCACCCGGCGGTTACAGCATCTCCCATTCCCGGCGCATTGATTTGCCCAAAAATAAATTGAGGAGAAGTAACAACTATAATACAGACAATAAATTTCCTTATCATATTTGTGCCATGTTTATATAAGTTCATCCATTATTTAATTAACCGGCGCAAAAATATTAGTGGCAACAATAAGCAATGATGTTTTTAATGTTAACGAAATATTAATTTTAGATTAGCTTGAATGACATGATATTGCTTAACATTAATTTAACATTGGAAACTAAAGCAATGGTACTTTTGTTGGCAACAAATTAATCGCTTATGAACTTCAGCAACATATTGCAACTTTTTATTCCAAAAGACAAAGTTTTCTTCCCTCTTTTTGAAAAAGCAACACAGAATTTAGTGGCTATAGCAGACACCTTGGTTCAGATGGTAAATGCAGCCGACCTAAATCAACGCCGGTTGCTCATAAAAGAAATAGAACGCTTGGAACATGTGGGCGACAATATTACTCACGAAATGTTTAATGAACTGAGTGCAAATTTTATTACGCCGTTCGACCGGGAAGATATGCACGAGCTCATCACATCGTTAGATGATATAGTTGATTTTATTCACGGTTCGGCAAAACGGATTGAGTTATATAAAATAGAAACCATTTCGCCGGCTATACGCAAACTGTCGGAGTTGATTGAAAAATCGGCCAAAGAATTACACACTGCCATTACAGAGTTGTCTAACAAAAAAAATATACATAAAATAAAAGAGGCCTGTGTTCGCATCAACAGTATCGAAAATCATGCGGACGATGTTTTTGATACAGCCATCGCAGGATTATTTGAAAACGAAAAAGATCCGGTAACTATTATTAAGGTTAAGGAAATACTTGCTGTGCTGGAAACAGCTACCGATAAATGCGAAGATGCAGCTAATGTGTTAGAGACAATCCTTGTCAAACACGCATAAAAAAATATGGAATTATTATTTATAATTATTGGCCTTGCTGTAATTTTCGATTTTGTTAATGGCTTCCATGATGCCGCAAACTCCATTGCTACGGTTGTTTCAACACGTGTGCTGTCGCCTTTGGCAGCAGTAATTTGGGCAGCAGCATTTAATTTTATTGCGTTTTGGATTTTTAAACTTCACGTGGCCGATACTGTTTCAAAAATAGTTATTCCGGAGGCTATAAATTTAACTATTATTTGTGCCGGACTTATCGCCGCAATCATTTGGAATTTGATTACTTGGTGGTTCGGAATCCCCTCGAGTTCCTCTCACACACTTATCGGCGCTTTTGCCGGAGCAGCAGTGGCCAGCAGTGGCTTTCAATCTATACGATTGGAAAAAATAATGCCTCCCATTTATTTTATTGTATTGGCTCCAATCATTGGAATGGTATTGTCCTACACATTGTCCGTATTAACTATGCACATCTGTAAAAAACAAAATCCATCAAAAGTGGATAAAATTTTTAAACGATTACAACTTATTTCGGCTGCAGCATATAGCCTTGGTCATGGAGGTAATGATGCACAAAAAGTAATGGGTATAATTGCCGCGGCGCTTATTGCAACCGGCAAGATAACAGATATTGGTCAGTTGCCGGCATGGGTCCCTTTAATATGTTATACTGCTATTTCGGCGGGAACACTTTTCGGCGGATGGAAAATTATTAAAACAATGGGGCAAAAAATAACTAAGCTAGGGCAGCTTGAAGGTTTTACTGCTAACAGCGCAGGGGCTATTACCCTGTTCGCCACAGGAGCTTTGGGTATTCCTGTAAGCACTACACACACTATTACCGGCTCAATTGTAGGCGTTGGTTTAACAAAACGTATATCGGCGGTAAAGTGGGGCGTAACAATAAATCTTATTTGGGCATGGATACTTACAATTCCTGTCTCGGGGGCGCTAGCGGCTGTAGTATTTTACATACTGAAGTGGGTGCTATAAAAAACACCTCCTTCTTTTTTCTGCTGTTGCAACCGTATTCTTTTTCTCTACATTTACGTCTATGAATTTCGACCTGAAAGAAATAGCTACCATTACCATGGTGTTGTTCGCTGTTATTGATGTAGTGGGAAGCCTGCCGATATTACTCGACATAAAAGCGAAAGTAGGTACTATTC